>CANCHK010000004.1 GCA_947377865.1 Opitutia bacterium
CATCCCTACCCAATACATCACCCGAAACCTGTACCCGAACCTGAACACCTGAACCTGATACCCGACGGCCGAGACCTGGGACCTAAAATTGTATCTCCCGCAGCATCCTTCCCGGTCTCCCTTTGATTTCATGCCTCTGCCTTGGGTAGGGGCGCGACGGCGTCGCGTCCATTCGCAGTGAGATCAACGACAGCCGGGCAAGTCATCGGATCCCACAACCTCTGTCCGCCCACGGACGCCACGCCGTGGCGCCCCTACCTCCTGAACGAATGCGATGTCATCGCATCCCTACCCAATACATCACCCGAAACCTGTACCCGAACCTGAACACCTGAACCTGATACCCGACGGCCGAGACCTGGGACCTAAAATTGTATCTCCCGCAGCATCCTCCCGGTTTCCGGTTTCCCTTTGAGCCATGTGTCTGGCGCTGAACGGATGCGATGTCATCGCATCCCTACCCCGCCACCTGAAGTCTGGTTGAATGGTTGGATAGTTGAATCGTTGAATCGAAAAGGAGGCAAAGCCCGCAGGGTGCCACACTCCCTCCAATCAACCATCCAACGATTCAACCAATCAACGGGGCAGCCGCCACCCGTCCTTTGCACCTAGGTCAGCACGCAGTGCTGACCCTACCCAAGGCATCCTCCGTTCAGCCCTCGATTCAGTCCTCAATGCAGTCCTCCATTCAGTCCTCTTACTTGGCTTTGAACTCCCCCTCCGTCCACGCATCGGTCCGGCCCTTGGTCTCGGTGCGGATCTTCTGGACGAGGTCGAGCGGTACGGGCGAAGCCTCGTGGTCCCACTCGCGTCGAATATAGGTTAGGACGCCGGCGATCTGTTCATCGGAAAGGAACCCTGCGGCGGGCATGTCGTAGCTATAGCTAAGTCCCTTCACCTTGATGGGCCCGCGCAAGCCGTGCATGACGACTTTCACGATGCGCTCCTGATCGCCGTTGACCCACTCGGAATCAGCCAACGGCGGCGCGAGGCCCTCAAGGCCCCGGCCCGTCGGCTGGTGACAGGCGGCACAGAGACCGGCGAAGGTCTGCTTGCCTGAATCGAAGAGAATCTGCTGCTCATTGGTGAGCGGCTTCACGACCGAGACGACGACGCCGGGCTTACCGGGCCAGACGACGGTGCTCTTGAACCAAGCCAAAGCCTTGACCATGGCGGCGTCCTTGCTCTTGGAAAATTTAGCCAACGAAGCCGGCTCGGCGGCGAGCTTGACGGGGCGCTTGGCGGTGACGGTCGGGTGCGTGGTCAGCGAACCCAGCAAGGTGACCTGCTGTGACTTGAGCGGGAGCGCGGCGATGATCGCCAGGGCCTTCTCGACCTGCGCGGGCTTACGCGTCGAGAAGACGCAACGAAGCAAGGCGGCCGGCAGGGTCTTGGCGTAGGCGGCGGGCTTCTTCAGCACGGCTTCGAAGAGGTCGATCTCCCGCCCTTCCAATCCGCTCACGAAGGCGTCTTGGATGAAGGCGACGTCCCCCGCGCGCGTGACGAGCGCGGCGCCGGCGAGGTCGGCAGCGAGCGACTTGGCTTCGCCGATCGAGAGTGCCAGCTGCTGCTGAACCTCAGTGACGGCTTCGGTGGCGGTGAGCTCGGTCCAGCGGGCGACGATCGCATCGCGGTCCGGGGTGGCCATAAGGGACTCGGAGACGCGGATAGCAGCGGCGCGCACGCGCGGGTCGCTGTGTGCCATGCCAGCCAGCACGGCCTCGGCCTTCACGGCACCACGGCCTTCGAGCGTCCAAAGCGCATGGACACGTCCCATGGGCGAGGTCGAATCCTTGGCGAGAGCCACCAAGGCGGCGTCGATCGTTGCGTCCGGGGCGGCCTCCACGAGCAGGCGCTGGGCGGTCTCGCGACGCCAGGAATTTCCGCTAGCCAGCTCGGCGACGAGTTCGGCCGGGGTCATCACGGAAAGCTTCTTGGCCGGCACGACAGCGGCGCCCTCGGGGGCGATACGCCAGACGCGTCCGAGTGCGAGCGGCTTATCGAGGCCACGCTTCACGATCTGCTCGCGCAGGTAGGTGGTCAGCGAGATACGGTGCTGGATGATGCCGCGGTAGAGGTCGATGACGTAGAGCGCGCCATCCGGGCCGGTGAGCAGATTGACGGGACGGAAACGCTCATCGGTCGAGGCCAGGAACTCCGTCTGATCATAATACGGCGTGGCCACGAGGGCGCCGCCTTCGGATTTCACCACGTTGCGCTTGATGAGATTGCCCGCGGGCTCGCACACGAACGCATTGCCATAGGCGTCGCCCGGGAAGAAGTCGGAGCGGTAGATAGTGGGCGAGCAGGCCGCCGTGAACTCCTTGAGTTTGAACTCGCGGAGCATCTCCGGGCGGTAGCCGCGGTTGATGCCAGGGTTGACGCGGATCGGCCAGACGAGCTGCTCCTTCGCGACCTTCCAGTTCAGGCCCGTGGTACGACCGAGGTTGGGGTTGCGGTTGAGATAGGACGACGGGATGACGTCGGCGCGCATCTGGTCGCTGTTGCTGTTGTGGAAGAGATGTCCGTAATCGTCCTGCGAAAGGCCCCACTGCCCGCGGAAGTTGCTCAGCCCGCGCACCCAGCGGCCGTCCTTGAATTTGAAGCGGGCCGTGTAGGCGCCGACGTACAGCCAGTTGTCATGACCCCAGAGCAAGGCGTTCGGGGCGCGTTCGGGATTGGCGAGCGCCGGGCGGGCCGGATCGACGCGCACGCCGAAGTCCGTCGCGACCTCGATCTTCTCGTCGGCCTTGCCGTCGCCGTTCGTGTCGCGGCAGAACCAGAGATGGGGCGGAGCTCCGACGAGGACGCCGTCGCGATGCAGCGCGAGCGCGCGGGGCATCACGACGTTGTCGAGGAAGACCGTGGACGTCTCGAAGACCCCGTCGCCATCCTTGTCCTCGAGTACCACCACGCGGCCATGCGGCTGGTCTTCATGAGTACCATCGAGGTCAGGCATGTAGCCCTGCATCTCCACGACCCAGAGGCGTCCGTCCGGACCGAACTGCGCGGCCACCGGATCGCCGACCTGCGGGTCGCTGGCGGCCAGCGAGATCTGGTAGCCCTTCGCGATCTGGAACGTCTTCAGCTCTTCCTGCGGCGTACGCGCCGGAGAAGGCGGGATCAGGCCGTCCGGCACCAGCTGCATCTGGGCTTCGCCGGCCTTATCGCCGATCTGGGCGCAGGCGACGGCCGCCAGGCAAAGGGCGGCCAGGGACAGGGTGCGGCGGGGCATGCGCATAAGACACTAGATAACCCCTGCGGTTGCAGGGTCAACCGACCCGATCACTTTCCCCGGCCTTTATTCGACAGGTCGCGGACATATAGCCAGCCCGGGCACTCCCTAGCTAACTACAAGGGCATCAGCTCATCACAAAATCCTCAGACCAAACGCATTGTTTTACAGCCGGAGACGCTAACGTGAATCAGGCCATGCCTGCCCGCTCCCTCCTATGCCTATTCTTCATCCTCCACCTCACCGCTCTGTCACCTTGCGTTGCCGCATTCAGGGCGACTGAGACGACGTTTGCGTCCATGGGCCTGGACGCGGATGAAGACGGGCTGGATGACGAACTGGAAGAGCAACTGGGGACCAATCCACTTTCCGTCGATACCGATGGGGATGGGTGGGACGATCTAGCTGAACTGGTCAACGGGACGGACCCGTGTGACCCACGCGATTTTCCTTCGTCCGTCGTCACTGACGGCGGCAACGGCACGCCAAACGGTAATCCGAATCTACGCCTCAAGGTCGCCGAACTGCTTTCCGCTCGACGCCGCATCATTGAACAGTCCCGAATGACGCCATCTTCGGAAGCTTCCTTCTCGCTTAGGTATTATTATCTTCCTGGAAACTTACCCGACCTGGCCGTCGAAGTCCGGCGCTCCGATCTCAAGGCAGGCTCATTCCTGCTGATATGGAAACATCAGGTTCGCTGGAATCCGTTGGAACTGACCCAACGCTACGTCGTCACCGTCCGCCGCGACGATGGCAGCTTGATTGCCGAATGGGCGACGCCGGCGACGGTCGATGACGAACCAACCTATGTCGGACTACCGTTCATACTCAAGACGAGCGACGAAGGTAGGCTGATCACACTCAGCCTGACCCCGGAATCAGGCAATCAGCTCGAATATTCAGTCGCCGATTTCATCGCCGTGCCAGCCGGGGTCGAGGCGGATGTTAATCGCGACGGCATCATCCTCGAAAATGAAAGGCCTGCCGGTAAAAAGCCTTTGCGTCACTGGCTGAACGACGATGACGACCAAGGCGAGTATCAGGAGAGAGCCGACCTCCCCGGCAGGCCAACGGCTCAGTCGGACCATGCCCAACCGGGCATCGACGGATTGCGCGACCTGGTCGACTTCATGCCGATCAATCTAAACCTCCATAAAGTCACGAAGCTATTGCGCCCCTCCGACGGATTCCGATACTTCATCGGCAACGAAGATCAGGCCATCCAAGTGGTGCTAACGGGACTGACGCCTGCGACCGCCGGCGCGATTCACCGCAATCCAGCACTCGCGGTTTTCGGGCCCGATGGTGATGGCCAGCTCAATACAGCGGGGGTGCTGACACCTGATGCGCATGGCCGCATCGAATTACCAGAATCCTTCCTCAACCGCATCAGTGAGCGAGGCTATGGAGTCGTCCTCCTTGAAGGAGCCAAGTCAACGACCCAACCCCTGCGAATCGAGATTGAGCACAAGGATCGGGCGGTGGCCACCGTCGAGCAGCCACTCTGCATAGGGTCGGTAGAGTCGATGTATCGTCATGTGAACCTCTGCGGCGCATCGTTCGAATATTCCGGACAACCTGCAGGCATTAGGGAGCCCGGACGGCCAAATGCGACGGGGGAGCCTTTCGGCCTTCCAGATGACGATACCATTCCTCGCTGGGTTGTGATGATCCACGGTTATAATGTGTCGGGTTTAGCCGCAAGAGGATGGCACGCCGAGACGTTCAAGCGTTTGTACGTACTGGGCTGTAATGCGCGCTTCGTCGGGATTACTTGGAATGGCGATACCGGCCTGGATTACCACAAGGCCGTCTTCCAGGCCTTTCAGGCAGGCGATGCGATTCCACGGGCGCTCGGTTTCGTCGATTCATCACGCACCCTGCTCATCGGCCACAGCCTCGGGAACGTTGTCGCGGCGCAAGCAGTGCAGGCCGGCTTCACCCCAGCACGGTATTTCATGCTGAACGCCGCCCTGCCGGTCGAAGCTATCGTCGGGGATGTCGGCCTAACCGAACAATCCACACAGATGACGGAGATCCTTTGGAGGCCTTACGCACGTAGGCTCTTCGCTTCCGATTGGTCTAAACTCGCGCCGCCAGACGATCGACGTCGCACCTATTCCTGGAGCAACGCCTTCTCTCGGGTGCGCTCCTTGAATATCGCTACGAACTGCTATTCGCCCGGCGAAGACGTGACTAACTGTCCGGCTGACATGACTTCGGCTTCGATTCTGTCGACGCTTTGGTCGGGCAGGGCGGTCGACTATGGAGCATGGAAAACGCAGGAGCTTCTCAAGGGCGTAGGCTGGAGCCGCTCACTTGGGGCGCTCGCCATGGAGCGCAGCCAAGGGGGCTGGGCCTTCAATCTAGCTTGGCGCGGCCCATACATGCCTAACGGGCCGTTCAAAGGCTCCGGAGGTCACTTTGCGCTGCTCCATCCGTCAGTCGCCGCCCGGCTGTCTCCGGCCCAACTTCTGAAAGACCCATTCTTCACCCCTTTCAACGAAAGTTGGCTCCATCGTCAGAACCTTCCCGCAACGTCACCGCTGCTGAGTTCAGCCAATATCCGTTATGACCTCCTGGCTCGAGCGATTCCGGCGATGACGTTCGCGGCAGGCGCGACCCCTTTGCCCGGCGTCACCTCGCATGGCACTGAGAATTTTGATTTAGAGACACTCGGACGGATATCCGGACGGTGGCCCAAGGAAGGGCATACGAGCAAGGTGACGATTGGACGCTGGCTCCATAGTGATTTCAAGAACGTCGCCCTACCGCTCGTCCATCCGCTTTACACCAAGATGATCTCGGAGTCCTCGCTTCGATGAAAATCATCCACTTGCTGGTTGGGCTATACCTTGGAGCCACCACTCTTACTGGCGTAGAGTACACGGTCTTGATCATCAACGAAACTCACCAGCCGATAGCAGGTGCGACCGTTGAGGCCGTCTTCAGCCGTACCAATGACCCGCGCACCTCCAGCCTGCGCACCTTCGAGGGAAAGACTTCCGACGAGGGCGTCTTCCGCTGGGATACTGGCGAAGATATGTGCCTGATCCGGCTACGTGCACGGAAGGCTGGATACTTCGAGGCGGACGCGGACCATCGTCACGGCCTCGGCGTCGTGCCGTCGATCCCGCAACAGGTCATCACTCTCCCCCATGAGAACCAAGGCGTCGGCTTATGCTATAAGGATGTCTGGCTCAGTGCCGAATCCGGCACACTCCCCCAAAAAACCTGGGTGAGTTTCGACTTCGAATTGGGTGAGCCCATGCCACCTTGGGGCAAGGGTAAGACGGCCGATATCAGCATATGGAACGAAGGCGAACAGGTCGGCTGGACCCAGGAGGACGCAACCATTGAGGCGTTCCGGAAGGACCCGGAGCTCGCCCGATTATCCGAAGCAAAGTTCGCCGAACTTTACGGATGGTTCAAGGGCGCCACGCGCATCCGCTGCGACGAGCCAGGCGCAGGCATCATGCGCTCGCCCTCTTTCTGGCCTTACTCGCCGCTAAAGATGCCACCCGATGCCCCTGCGGATAGCTGCGCAGCAAGTATGGAGATTCCTTACAGCACACTCCCCTATCCTACCCACCGAGATGATTATGTCGGATTCTATCTCCGCGTCCGTCCGAAGCTCGGGCCGGATGGCAAAGTGATCTCGGGCCACTACGCCAAGATCCAAGGGCCGATTCGGAGCGGCTACGGGTGGGTGGCGTTCCGCTATTATTATAATCCGGCGGCGGACGACCGGCGGCTCGTCATGGACCTGGGGAAGAACCTGCTGAAGCCGCCCGCGGGCACGCCGGAACGGGAACTACACCGCTATCGACCGTTTGAAAGGTGATGGGAGGCGGAAACGGTTGGCGGTTGGGAAAACCATTTCGGGTGACAGGTGACGGGCACGGGAGCCTGGAGTTCAGGATCCGGCCGCTCGGGAATCAGCCGCGGGAACCCGAAACTAGTCTCTCACTTTTGCACTTAGGACAGCACGTGGTGCTGTCCCTACCTGTACCCGAACCTGAATACCTGAACCTGATACCCGACGGCCGAGACCTGGGACCTGAGAATGGAGGTAGGGACGGCTCTCCGAGCCGTCCGTCCACAAAAGTGCGGCGGGCTCGGAGAGCCGCGCCCTACCTAGAGGGCACCTTGGTCAGCACACAGTGCTGACACTACCCAAAGACAGGCGGATGCGATGTCATCGCATCCCTACCCATCCGGCCACCTGAAGCAGCGTTGAATCGTTGGATAGTTGAATGGTTGAATCGAAAAGGAGGAAAAGCCCGCAGGGCGCTGCCCTCCCTCCAGCCAACCATCCAACGATTCAACCAATCAACGGGGCAGCCACCACCCGTCCTTTGCACAGGCCGCAGGCCGATTTACACTTTTGCACCTAGGACAGCACGTGGTGCTGTCCCTACCTCCCATTTGCCTTCCCCCCTCATTCCCCTCACCTTTCCCTTAGTCAGCCTACCCCAACCCCTGCCCCTACCCCTACCCCTTCTCTCCCCATGTCCTCCCGTCGCCTCTTGATCGCCTACTTCACCCTCGTCCTCGCCGCCATGACCTGGGTGTCGTGGTACGCCTGCACGGCCCCGACTATCACCTCGCTCCCGCAATACGCGGCCCTCGCCGGCAAGGAAGGCCTCAACGTGGTCCACGGCTATGTGACCGTCTGCTCCGAGCCCTGGGGCCTGGCCACGATGTTCGACGCCTACTTCGGCTTCCTCGCCTTCTGGCTCTACGTGGCCTGGCGCGAACGCACCGTCGCCGCCCGCCTGGGCTGGTTCGTGGCGCTGATGGTCCTCGGTAACTTCGCCATCGCCGGCTACGCCCTGCTCTGCCTCTTCGCCGCCCGGGGCGAGACCGACCTTGGCAAGGTCTTCTTCACGCGTAAGGTCGCCTGAATGGGACGTGTCTCCGATTGGCTGCGCCGCAAGGTGCGTGACCCGCTCGTCTCGGAACTGCGCCAAGGCGCGACCCCGGAGGCCGTCTCCGCCGCCGTCGCAGTCAGCTTCGCCATCGCGATCGTGCCGGTGATCGGTATCACGACGATCGGCTGTGTCGTCGCGGGCCGCCTCTTCCGCCTCAACCACGTGGTGATGCAGGTGGTCAACCACCTCAGCTACCCACTGCAGATCTTGCTGATCGTGCCGTTCGTCCGCCTCGGCGAGACGCTGACCGGCGCCGCCCACGTGGCACTCTCGCCCTCGGCGATCGTCGACGAGTTCAACCGCTCGTTCAGCGGCTTCGTCCAGAAATTTTGGATGGCCTACGTGCACGGCGTCATCGGCTGGGCGATCACCGTGCCGCTCGCCTGCTGGGTCCTGCATTTCTTCCTCCGCGCGACCTTCCGCAAGGTCCTGCCCAAACCCGCCCTCCCATGAACCCTCTCGCCGAACTCGGCCTCGATTTCCTGATCCTCTTCGCCGAGGCCTGCCTCTATTTCGCGCTCTGCTGGGTCGTCGCCAAGAAGATCGATAACTGGTCGATCGTCGACGTGGCCTGGTCCTTCGGCTTCGCGCTCGTGGGCCTGCAGATCCTCTCGATCCACTTCCTGGTGCTGCCCCTCGGCGGCCAAGGCCTGCTGATGGCCGTGGCGACGGTGCTCTGGAGCCTGCGCCTCGGCTCTCACCTCTCGGTCCGCGTGCTGGGCCACCTCGACCAGGAAGACGGCCGCTACCTCAAGATGAGGGCCGAGCACGGCGACCGCATGCCCGCCCAGATGGCCTATTTCTACTTCGTGCAGGCCGTCGCCCTGACCGTCCTCTGCCTGCCCCTGCTGTCCTCCAACCCCACCGGAGCCCATGGCCCGGCCAAGACGATCCATTGGGTCGGCCTCGGCGTGGTCGGCCTCGCCCTGCTCATCGAGACCCTCGCCGATGCCCAGCTGGCGGCCTTCAAGAAAGACCCCGTCAACAAAGGCCAGGTCTGCGAACGTGGCCTCTGGGCCTGGAGCCGCCACCCCAACTACTTCGGCGAATGGCTCGTGTGGGTCGGCTTCCTGCTGATGAGCTATAACAGCGCCTACCGCGGCGTCCCCGGCCTGCTCTGTGTCGGGGTGATGTACTATTTCCTGACGCGCGTGACGGGGATCCCGCTCACGGAGCAGCAGCTCCTGACCTCCAAGGGTCCCGCCTACGCCGACTACCAGGCGCGCGTGCCGGCCTTCTGGCCCCGCGCTCCCCGCCGCTAATTTTCCGTCACGGCGGATTGCCAGTGCCACGGACGCCGTGCAAGTTGTCGCCATGCCGCTGATCGATACGCTCATCGAAAAGGATGTCCTGCCTGACAGCGTCATCCGCTGGGGCATCCGCCGCCTGCTCCGCCAGCGCCTCGCGGACGAGCGTCCGGAGAGCGCCGCCGCGCGCTTCGCGAAAGTTGACGCCTTTGCGGCCGAAATGCGCACGCTCCCAGTGGCCATCGAGACTCAAGCGGCGAACGAACAGCATTACGAAGTGCCCGCAGCCTTCTATAAGCTCTGCCTCGGCCCGCGCCTGAAATACTCCTCCTGCTATTACGCGCTCGGCGGCGAGACCATCGGCGAAGCCGAAGAGACCATGCTGGCCCGCACGTGCGCCCGCGCGGAACTTAAGGATGGACTCGAAATCCTCGAGCTCGGCTGCGGCTGGGGCTCGCTTACGCTCTGGATGGCCGAGAAATACCCGAACGCCCGCATCACCGGCGTCTCGAACTCGGCCTCGCAGCGCGCGCACATCGAAGGCGAATGCGCCAAACGAGGCTTCAAGAACGTCCGCATCATCACCTGCGACATGAACGTCTTCGCCGCCGAGGCCTCCCGCTTCGACCGCGTGGTGTCGGTCGAGATGTTCGAGCACATGAAGAATTGGGCTGAGCTCATGCGCCGTATCGCCGGCTGGCTCAAGCCCGGCGGCAAGCTGTTCTTCCACGTCTTCACGCACAAGGACATCGCCTACCACTTCGCGGCCAAGGACTCGACCGACTGGATGTCGCGCCACTTCTTCACCGGCGGCATCATGCCCTCCAACTGCCTCGCCAGTCGCTTCCAGGACGATCTGAAGCTCGAGGCACAGTGGGAGGTCGAAGGCCGCCACTACGGCCAGACCTCGGAGCATTGGCTCCAAAACACTGACCGCCACCGCGAGGAGATCCTCCGGATTTTTGCGCAGACCTACGGCGAGCTGCGGGCGAAGGCCTGGCTGGCCAACTGGCGTGTGTTCTTCATGGCCTGTGCCGAGCTCTGGAACTTCAAGGGCGGCTCGGAGTGGATGGTCTGCCATTACCGCTTCGCCAAGCGCGCGGGCTAAGTCCGCGTTTGCCACCGGGCGGTCACCGCGTTTGCTCTGCCTCATGCAGAGCTACGAAGAGAACGGCGTGCCCATGGAACGATGGAAGGTCGGCGCCTCGACCTACGAGACTTGCCTGACGCGCGGTGCGCGCCTCCTCCGCTGGAAGCTCGACGTCCCTTCCGGCCACCGCGAGATCCTGTTCTGGCCTGAAGGCGCGCCGATGGACCTCGACAAGATTGGCTCGGTCCGCGGCGGCAACCCGATCCTTTTCCCGTTCATGGGCCGCAACTACACCGACGGCGAGAAGTTCGCCTGGAAGGCCGCCGACGGTGTCAAACGCCCGATGCCGCAGCACGGTTTCGCGCGTGATTCGGCCTTCGAGATCGTCGAGAGCGGCCCCAAGCACGCGGTGGTACGGATGATCCAGGACCAGCGCGGCCGCGGCTGCTATCCCTTCGCCTACGATTTCCGGATCCGCTTCGACTTCCTCGAGCTCTTCCTGCGCATCACGTTCGAATTCGAGAACCGCGACGCCCAGCCGCTGCCTTGGTGCGCGGGTCATCACTTCTACTTCACGCTACCGTGGCACAAGGGCCTCAGCCGCCGCGACTACATCGTGAAGATTCCGTCCAAGAAACAGTGGCGCCACGCGGCCGACGGAAAGCTAATCCCGTTCGCCGAGCTCAAGGGCTCCGAGGCAATCAGCTTCGATAGCCCGCATCTTTCCGACTGCATCTTCACCAACCTTAAATCGGCGACGCTCAGCTTCGGACCGAAGTCCGGCGAAGAGGATATCACCATCAAGGTCGGCGAAGAAGCGATCCCGGGCAGCTGGGCGAGCGTCGTCACTTGGACGCCCGACCCGGAAGCACCGTATTATTGCGTCGAGCCGTGGATGGGCCCGCCTAATAGCCCTGAACATAAGAACGGGCTCCGTTTTGCGGAGCCCGGTCAGGTCGACACCTTCGTCACCGAAGTGTCGTTGATGTAAGCTGGTCGGCTTACTTGCTGCTCTTGCTGTTGAGAGGCAACTTGCCCTTAGCCTTGGTCGGAGTGGCCTTCTTAGCGGCCGGAGCAGCCTCAGGAGCTAGGGCCGGAGCCACGGCGACAGGGGTCAGGGCGGCGGGAACGAGGTCGCCGGCGCCGGCACCATCGGTGACAGGGGACGGACCCTTTTCAGGGCCCATGCAGCCGACGAAACCGAAGGAAAGAAGGGAGAGAACGAACAGATTGCGTACCATGGCAGTGAGGTTAGGTTGCGGGGACTCTACCCGGCATGTCCCAACGCACAAGCGCAGATTCTAGCCCCCTCACCCTCTTCGTCTGCACGGGAAACTTCTACCGTAGCCGTCACGCCGAGGCCCTTTTCAACTGGCATGCCTCCCGCATGGGGCACCCCGCCCGGGCCTTTTCCCGCGGCCTCCTGACATCCCTGGTGGCTGACGAACCCACCCTGATTTCCCGGGACACCGAAAGGCGCCTCCACGAACTCGGCATCCCCCTTGATCTGACCGGCCCAGCACCCACCCAGCTCCGCCGGGAGGACCTGGAACGAGCCCACCGGACCATCGCCCTCAAGAAGGATGAGCACCACGCCATGATGCTCCAGTCGCACCCAGAATGGGCCGACCGCATCGAATACTGGACCGTGCACGACATAGACTTCGCCCATCCTGACGACGCCCTGCCTCAGATCGAGGCGAAGGTCCTCGAACTGATCCAGGGTCTACGGTCCTAAGCGATCGACGCTTAGGCAGCTGAACCGGCGTCGGCGCGACGCAGGGTCTCGAGGTGCGAGGCCGCCTGGTTGAGTAGGCCACGCAGTTCGACCATCGTTTCATGAGCCACTTCGGCCTTGGTCGTAGCGGCTTCCTTGAGGACTTCGGCGCGGAGCGCGAGTTCCTTGGCGAGCTCGTGGGCGGCGGCAATCGTCTTGGCCTTAAGTTCGCGGCTGCGGACGTCGAGGCGGGCAGCGAGAGAGTCGATATCGCGTCCGAGCGTGCGGCTCTTTTCTTTGAGCTCGGCGGCCATGATGCGGGAATCGGGCACGCGGCGCAGGTCTTCGGTCATGCCGACCTTGGAGAGCGTCCAGATGATCCACTTGGTGGGATCAAACTGCCAGGGCTTCACGCCGTTGCGGTAGTCGTGCTGGAACTCGTGGTGATAGTTATGGTAGCCCTCGCCGAAGGTGAGGAGCGCGACGGCGCCGCTGTCACGGGCGCTGTGGTCGGTGGAGTACGGCTGGCGACCGATCATGTGGCAGAGGGAGTTGATGCAGAAGGTGCCCTGCTGGACGACGACCGTGCGGAGCAGGCCGGCGATGAGGAAGGCGGCGAGCGCGGTCATGCCCGGGTTGGCGTAGCCCATGAGGCTGGCGTAAGCGTAGCCGAGGGCGGCCGGCATCACGAAGCCCACGAAGGCGCCGATCCATTGGACGTAGCGGTGCTGCCACATCACCAGGGGGTCGGCTTCGAGGTCCTTGACGTTGGTGACGGGCGGCTTCGGCTTGAGGCGGAAGAGGAGCCAGCCGATGTGGGCGTAAAAGAAGCCCTTGGAGATATCGTACGGGTCTTCGTCTTCATCCACGTGCTTGTGGTGGATGCGGTGATCGGCGGACCAATCCAGGGCCGAATTCTCGAAGGAAGCGGCGCCGAACAGGAGGACGAAGAGCTTCACCGGCCACTTGGCCTTAAAGGAAATATGCGAAAACAGGCGATGGTAGCCCAGGGTGATACCGAAGCCGGTCGCGTAATAATAGAACACGAACAGGGCCCAGATGAAGGCCCAGCCGTGTACCTTATTGGCGGCGTCAGCAGCGAGGTGGAACTGGGTCCAGAGGAACCAGGGCACGACGGTCAACGAAAGGAGGGCGGTGCCGATCAGGAAGGAGGAGGTCACCCATTCGATGCGGTAGATGGGGAAGTTTTTGAACTTCATAGTAGGGGGTCAAGTTAGCCCAACCCCCCACTGAGGCGAGAGCAATCAACCGCCCTAAAACGCCTAAAAAGCGGTTCTAAATTCGCTTTTTCCGTAACCTTATTACCGCAAATGACGCAGAACCGATTCGCTTAGTCGCGGCGACGGCGTCCGATCGAATTCTTCACCGGGATAATGCGTACGGGCTCACGCGTCTTGATCCAGAGGTCACTCTCCTTGAAAAGTTTTCCGGAGATACTCTGCACGGCATCGCCAAAGGACTCGACGGGCACGCGCTGTCCCTTGGGCGATTCGTTGAAGGCCTTGGCGACGTCGACAATCTTGGCGGAGACTTCCGTGGGATCGTCGTCCTCAAGCAGCTGGACGACCCAGCCGGTGAGATCCTTGGGCAAGCCATCCTCAGGCTCGCTGACCAGGACGAGCATCTGCTTCTTGGCCGGCTTCTCGCGCTCGACGGCGTCCTCGGCCACGACATCGCGCAGCTGGTTGAGGATCTCGGCGGCAAGGCGTACATCGACGCCATTCGACTTCAGGATCTTCTGGACGACTTCGAGGTCTACTTTGGCCATAGACCCCCAAGAGACTCCAACCACCCCAGCGAGGGAAGCCGGAGTTATTCGCAACCCGGCCGGAGGCCGCCAATCAAAGGGAAACCGGAGACCGGATGATTAGCTGGGGGCATATTATCGGGTGCCGGGTGACGGCCACGGGGGCCAGCAGTTCAGGCTCCGGCCGCGCGGGAGCCAGCCGCGGGAACCCGAAGCCGACGGCCGAAGGCTGAAAGGCCGACCCCTGAGGGGCCGATGCCCCGTGGGCCGTCACCCGTCACCTAAAGCAATAAGCACCCGAAGCATTATTTCCGGTTTCCGGTCTCCCCTTGAGTTGAGAATCCACCCCGCCACCTGCCACCCGAGGCCGCCACCCGTCACCCGAAACGTCATCTTCCCCCAATACTCCATACTCTATACTCCATACTCTATACTCCATACTCTATTCATTGGCTCTCTATTTGCCTCCCTCCTCCCTTTCCCTCTTATCCCCCTCGTGCCGGAACACACCAAAGTCATGGGCAAGGAGTGGGCGGACGCCCGCCGGGCGGCCAACGTGGCCCGCTTGGCCGCGACGCTGGCCTCCGCCTTGGCCGGTCGTACGGGCATCACGTTCGAGCTCGGTTGCGGCCACGGGCATTGGCTCGCCGCCTACGCCGCGGCGCATCCGGACGAATTCTGCGTGGGCATCGATCTCATCACGCACCGCGTCGAACGCTCGGTCCGCAAGCAGACGCTCGGTAAGCTCGACAACGTCATCTTTCTCAAGGCCGAAGCGACGGAGTTCCTCGAAGCGCTGCCGCCCGCCGTGGTGCTGCGAAAAATTTTCATCCTCTATCCGGATCCGTGGCCGAAGAAGAAGCATCACAAGAACCGCTTCATCCAAGCCTCGAGCTTGGACCTCCTGGCCCAGCGCGCCGCCGCCGGTGCACGCCTGCACTTCCGCACCGACGACGCGGATTACTTCGAATGGACGCGCACGCACCTCGCCGAACACGCCGCGTGGAATCTTAAGACGGAAACCACGTGGCCATTTGAGCAAACGACGTTCTTTGAAGAGCGCATGACGGCGAAGCGGGATCTTGAAGCGGAAAGAGTGCCGTAAAATCACCATTTCGTGCCGATTGCTAGGGTGTTGTTTCCCTTGCGTCTCCACCTTTCATAAGTTGTCATAAATGCTGTGAAGTCCTTCCGTCACACACGCATCACGTTTACCATCGGACCGGCCACGGAGTCCGAGGCCCAACTGGAAGCAATCATCAACGCCGGGGCCAACGTGGTCCGCCTCAACATGGCCCACGCCGACCATGCCTGGGTCCGCGCCACCGTCGAACGCGTCCGTAAAGTCAGCCTGCGCATGAAGAAGGAGCTCGGCGTGATGATGGATATCAAGGGCCCCGAAATTCGCACTGGCTCCCGCAAGGAGGCCACCCAGCTCACCGTGGGCCAGCTCGTCGACGTCACGGGCTCCGACACGGCCCTCGCCGACGGCGAGATCCTCGTCATCCCCACTAATTACCCGAAGATGATCAGCGCGGTGCCCGTGGGCGGCGTCGTCCTGGTCGACAACGGCCTCATCCAGCTCCGCGTCCTCGAGCAAAAGAAGGACCGCCTCCGCTGCAAGGTCGAGCAACCCGGACCTCTCGGCAGCCGCCGTCATATCAATCTTCCCGGGGTCAAGGTCGACCTCCCTGCCCTCACCGATAAAGACCGTGCCGACGTGGCCGTCGGCTGCGAAGTCGGCGTCGATTTCTACGCGCTCTCGTTTGTCCGCGAAGCGGCCGACGTCTACGCCCTCCGCACGCTCCTTGCCCAGCATGAGTCGAAAGCGCACATCATCTCGAAGATTGAAGACCAGTCCGCCATCGAGCACCTCGGCTCCATCCTCGAAGCCACCGACGCCCTGATGGTCGCCCGCGGAGACCTCGGCATCGAAATCCCTTACGAGACCCTGCCGCTCATCCAGCGTCGCGCCGTCGCCATGGCCATCGCCTGCCGCAAGCCGGTAATCGTCGCCACGCACATGCTGGAGTCGATGATCCAGAACCCGGTGCCGACTCGGGCCGAGGTCACCGACGTCTCCAATGCCGTGCTCGAGATGGCCGACTCGGTCATGCTTTCCGGCGAGACCACCACGGGCAAGCACCCCATCCGCTGCGTCGAAGTGATGACCCGCATCGCCAAGACGACCGAGAACGAGCTACCGCGCAAACTCTCGCCTGAACAGCCCAACGAAACCCCGAAGATCAAGCTCCTGCGCGCCGCCGCCGGCCTCGCCCAGGACCTCGGCAACACCGGCATCATCGCGTTCACGCGCAATGGCGACGTGCCCCGCACCCTTTCGTCGCTCCGCACCGTGGGTTGCCCGATCTACGCGTTCATGGAAGAGGAGCACGTCCACCGGAAGATGAGCCTCCTCTGGGGCGTCGAATCCTTCCGCATGAAGTTCGAGCCCAAGGCCGAGGACAATATCACGCTAGCGCTCATCCGCCTCCGCGACGAAGGCCACTGCGTCCCCGGCCAGATGCTTGTCATCGTGACCAACGTGATCCTCGGCCCGACCGTCATCGATTCCGTCCAGTTGCGCTGCGTCCCGGCGCCTTGAAGGTAGGGATGCGATGACATCGCATCCGCCTGCATCGAGGTAGGGGCAGCACCGCGTGCTGCCCTAGCTGCATCGAGGTAGGGCGGCGATTGCCATCGCCGCCGTTCGAGACCGCACGAGGGATGTCATCGGCTCTTAGATAAGCTCGCTTATATCTTACGTCCGATTGCGAACGGACGTGATGGCAATCACGTCCCTACCTGCTGCAAACTCAAAGGGAAACCGGTGACCGGGATTTCATCCCCAGGTGCCGGGTGACGGCCACCAGGGCAACGGCCCCGCAGGAGTCAGCGTTTCAGCCATCGGCCATCGGCTTCGGGACCCCGGCGGCCGACCCCCGAACGGCCGGAGCCTGAACTCCGGGCTCCCGTGCCCGTCACCCGTCACCCGAATTGTCGATCACACCTGAAAATACCTTCGCGCCAACGCCTGCGTACCCGAATCGCCTTCGCCCGCGGCGACGACATCGCCGTATAACTTCGCGGCGAGTTCGAGGCCGGGCAGCTTGATGCCCTGCTCCTTGCAGACGTCGAGCGAGAGGCCGATGTCCTTCACGAAATGCTTCACGTAGAAGCCCGGGGCGAAGTCGCCCTTGAGCACGCGCGGCGCGAGATTCAGTAAGGCCCAGCTCGAAGCGCCGCCACCCGAGATCGAACGCAGCGTGGTCTCGAGGTTCAGGCCCGTCGCATGCGCGAACGCCAGCGCTTCGGACATCGCGATCATGCCCGAGGCGATGCCAATCTGGTTGGCGAGTTTGCAGAGCTGCCCGGTACCAGGACCGCCTTGGAGGACGATTGTCTTGCCCATCGCCGCGAAAAGCGGCTGGGCGAAATCAAAATCCTTCTGCGACCCACCGACCATGATGGTGAGCGTGCCTTCGCGCGCTCCGCGATCGCCGCCCGAGACTGGAGCATCGAGCGGACCGAAGCCCTTGGCCGAAGCCGCCGTAGCCAGCGACCGCGCCAGCGCAGGGCTCGAAGTGGTCATGTCGATGAGCACGCAGCCAGCCTTGGCGGTGGACATGAAGCCCTGCGGGCCGCGCCAGACTTCTTCGACATCGTTCGGGTAGCCCACCATCGAGATCACCGCGTCGACGCCTTTGGCCGCGTCAGCCGGCGAGGCGGCCCACTTGGCACCCAGCGCAAACAGGTCGTCGGCCTTGGCCTTCGTGCGCGTGTAGACCGTGACCTCATGGCCAGCCTTCAGCAGGTTCGCCACCATGCTCTTTCCCATCACCCCGGTGCCGACGAATGCGATTTTCATGAGGAGAGTGAAGGCACTAATCCCCTTTTGGCAAATGGGGAGGTTAGCGCCAGTTGAATGGTTGAATCGTTAATTGGAGGGAGTGCGCGCCCTGCGGGCTTTGGTCTCAATCTATCCAACCATTCAACAATCCAACGATTCCTCTCGCCCTCACCGCAGGTAGGGGCAGCACCGCGTGCTGCCCTAGTTCGCCGCAGGGCGAACCCTGGTAGGGGCACGATTCATCGTGCACTCCTTTTTCAGGAGGGCGCGGCGTAGCCTCGCCCCTACCTTCGGCCGCCGTATGGCGGCCTAGATACAACTAGGGCAGCACGCGGTGCTGCCCCTACCCTGCTTCGCAGCATGCCAGCGTGCCAGCAGTTCCCCCAGCGCGCTTCGCGCGCTATCCCCCCGTCGCATCCGCTTCGCCGTCGCTGAACTTCAGGCGTAACTTGCGGCCCTTGGTCACGTCCTTGCTCGCAGAAATCACCGAGCCATCCGCATCACGCACAATCGAGTAACCGCGGGAAAGGATGGATTCGAAACCGGCCGAGCGCAGGCGATGGCCGAGCTGGTTGAGCTTTTCGCGCGTCACACCAAGGCGGGCCTTAGGCGAGAGGCGGTGCAACTCGCTGCCAAGCTCGGAGAGGCGATGGCGGTATTCCGCGACGACTTCCTGGGCGGCTCCATCGAGGCGTTCGTTCAGCAGGTCGAGGTCCTGGTAGAGCGATTGCAGCTTCGCTTTGGGGGAATGCTGGGCGAGTTCCGAGGCCAGGAGTTTAAGCCGCTCGCGTAGTTTAGTCTGACCCGAGGCAATAAGCTCGGCGGCGGCCGTCGGAGTTTCCGCACGCTTGTCGGCGGCGAAATCGCACAATGTGAAGTCAGTCTGGTGGCCGACGGCCGAGATGACCGGGGTCCGACTGGCGCGGACGGCGCGCACGAGGGCTTCGTCGTTGAAGCCCCAAAGGTCTTCCATCGAGCCTCCGCCCCGGCCGACGACGATGAGGTCGATGCCCGGGATACCGTTTGCCTGCTTAAGTCCGCTGATGACCGAACCCGGGCAGGTATCGCCCTGGACACGCGCGGGTACGAGCCAAGCCGTTCCGCTCCAGCCGCGGGTCTTGAGGACCTCGATAAAGTCATGCCAAACCGCCCCGATCTCAGACGTCACGAACGCGACGACTTTGGGAAATTCCGGCAGCGGGCGTTTGAGTTCGTCCTCGAACAGCCCCTCGGCCTTCAGCTTCGCCTGGAGCTCCTTAAACTTCTGGAAGAGATCGCCCTCCCCTGCCGGCTTGATCGAGTCGACGACCAAGGAGAACTTGCCGGACTTCCCGTAGAAATCTGCCTTCACCTTCGCGATGACCTTCATCCCGTCGCGCAGCGGCGACTTCAGCCAGCGGGCCTGGAAGGAATAGAGTACACAATCCACCTTCGCCTCGCTGTCCTTGAGCGCGAAATAGTGATGGCCCGAGGGATAGGTCTTATAGCCGGAAATCTCACCCGTCACCTCCAGCGTCCCCATCCCGTTCAGATGCCCCTTCAGGACATCCGCTAGGTCGGAGATAGTGAGCGGAGCCGAATCCATGACGGCAGGTTCGGCGATTGGGCGACCGAGCGCAAGCGGTCTCCGGTCTCCCTCTGAGTTGGTATCCAGGTAGAGACGCGACCGCGTCGCGTCCGTTCGCCGCGAAGACACGGACGCCACGCCGTGGCGCCCCTACCCAAGGCAAGTGGAAGCGGTTAGCGGTGGGCGGTTGGGAAAACCCTATCGGGAATCAGCCGCCGGGGACCTGGAGCCGATCGCCGAAGGCTGAAAAGCCGACTCCCGAATGGCCGATGCCCCGGTGGCCGTCACCCGTCACCTGAAGTTATGTTGAATGGTTGGATCGTTGAATGGTTGAATCGAAAAGGAGGTTCGACCGTATGAAAGGTGATGAGAGGTGGAATCGGTTGGCGGTTGGGGAGGCAGCTCACTCAAAGGGAGACCTGGGACCTGAGAATGGAGGTAGGGACGGCTCTCCGAGCCGTCCGTCCACAAAAGTGCGGCGGGCTCGGAGAGCCGCGCCCTACCTAGAGGGCACCTTGGTCAGCACACAGTGCTGACCCTACCCAAAGACAGGCGGATGCGATGTCATCGCATCCCTACCCATCCGGCCACCTGAAGCAGCGTTGAATCGTTGGATCGTTGAATCTAAATGGAGGCAAAGCCCGCAGGGCGCCGCACTCCCTCCAGCCAACCATCCAACGATTCCACCAATCAACCGGCCGAAAAAATCAGGCCTTAGGCTGATTTTTCCGCCTGCGCCTCATCGCCGCTGCGGCGAGAGCCAGCGCACCGATTCCGAAGCCGTAAGTGGAAGGCTCGGGCACGGCGGTTACCGTGATCAGGGTGCTGCCGGTAGTCCAATTGATCGACCAGAGGGAGCTGTTCACTACCCGACTACCGTCAGAGTAATAGAAGTCGTCGAAATTAAACTGGAATACGTCGCTGATACTCGAGTTGGTGCCAAGATTAACACCACCCACAATCGCCAGATTGAACGTGATCGGACGAGAATCGGCATTGCCGGGAGCCAGGAAGTGGTCCGGATTCCCGAGCGCCGTGCCGTCACCGCCGGTAAGCGCGCCCTTGAGCGAGACGACCTTGAAGACGATGGGATGGCTCGCACTGGCGTGGCTTAGGTCAAAGGTATTGTTGACCTTGATCTTATCATAGCCGCTCGTGGAATTCGTCGCATCCTGGACCTGCCAGAGGAAGTTGGAGTCGCCGAACATCGTGAGGGTGTCCTGCTCGAGCGTGCCCGGCGAATTGCCTGGAGAGAGAGTCGAGCCAGCGGCGGCCACGACAGCCTTAACCTTACCGCTGCCACCCAGGACACCGCCGGAGCTCAGGGTGACATTACCCACCGAGCCGTTAATCGAAAGCTGGCCAGAGGTGTTGTCGAAATTGAGCCCAGGGCTGGCGACCGTGGTGCCGATCTTGAGTTTGCCCCCGATCACGGAAATCGAGCCGCCCGTGCCGACGGTGGGAGCCTCAGCGAACTCCACCACATTGCTTCCCATATCCAGCTTGGCCGTGGCGTTCGCCGGAACTTGAAGGCGATGGGAGATATCGTCCGTGTTATTGCTTCCAGACCAGACCAGGACGGTATTATTGCCGACCTGAATCACCGAGTCCTTGTAGCCATCACCCGTACCGAGCGAGCCGGAGGCGAAGCCGAGGGAGCCGCCATTGACCTCGACGCGCACGTCGCCACGGAAGCGGTTGGCGGAACCGCCGATGACCCACTGTCCCGTTCCATCGATAGTGAGAACCGCCATGGCTGGACTGTTGGTGTCCAGAGTGGCCTCGAAGCGATTCACGCCCGCATTGCTGGCAGACAAGGTGAGCGCGGGATCGGTACCAGTGAGCTTGATAATCGAACTCGAGTTGAAGGTAAGCGCGCCGGTGCCCGAGGCGGCGATGGTGCCGGAGTCGGCGATGGTGAAGCTGCGAGAAGAGCTGGTGTTAGTATCACCTGTGAACTCGAGCTTCGCACCGGCTCCGATGACGAGCTTGGACGGGTCGCTCAGAGTGCCGACGCCCAAGGAGCTGCTGGTGTCAGCGAGGAACGACGCCTTGATGACCGCGCCAGCGACATTGGCGACCGTGGCGCCTTCATAGAAGTTCGGGGTCGAAAGGGTGAGCGTACCCCCGTCGGCTTTCGATAGGCCGCCGGTGCCAGTCAGCACGGTATTGATGACGGCAGTGGCACCCGAAGTGTTCGCATCGGCGGCCGACGGGCCACCGGTAATGTGTCCGCCCGTCTGTACAGTGATGGCGTTCGAGACGCCGTAACCGGCGAGATTGAGCGTGGCATCAGCAGCGACAGTGACAGCGCCAGATCCGAGAGACCCAAGGTTACCGAGAATCAGCGTACCGGCGTTGACGGAAGTGCCGCCGCCGAAGCTGTTGGCACCGGAAAGGGTCAGCGTGCCGCCGGTCGCCTTGATCAAGCTGCCCTTGGCGCCGGCAATGAGGCCAGCGAAGGTGCCGTCGTTGACCGTCAGGATAGTGGATAGAGTGGACGTACCCAGGTTGACCGTACCGTTCGTGAGCGTGCCAATCGTAGCCGTGGCTCCCTGAAGGTTAACCGTACCGGAAGTGAGCGTCGTGATCTCTGCCACACCGGAGACGGTGGTCGTGCCGCCGGATACCTCGATTGATGTCAGCGAACCTGCGGTGTTGGTACCGGCGGTGATGGCACCGGTGAGCAGGCCGGTCACCGATACCGAGCTTCCAACCGAGCCCGTCATCGAACCCGCCGAAATCGTGCCCGCACCAGAGTAGACATTGCCCGTGAGCAGGCCGACGACCGTGACGTCGCCCTCGGAAATTCCGCCCGTGATCGTGGCGGCTCCGCCGAAGCGGGTCTTGCCGGCGCCGGTCAGGCTCGCGACGGTGATGGCGCCCGTTCCCGAGAAGTTAAGCGCATTGGTTGCCGTACCCGCGTTGGACACGGCACCGACGGAAGACGGAGCGGCCGTGAACTCAGCGGTGGAGGTGGCGTCGGAAAGGGTAATCGTCGCACCCGACTTGAAATTAGCGGCGGACACTACGGCGCCCACGCCTACGGTGATACCGGAAGTTCCTGCCAGCGCACCAGAGGAAGCGTTCAGCGTACCGGCGGACACATTGGTGGCCCCGGTGTAGGTGTTCGCTCCGCTCAGCGTAAGGATGCCGTTGCCCGACTTAGAAAGACCAGCGGAACCATTGACCAAGAGATTGGCGGAGACGGTCGCCGTGCCGGTGGTCAGGCTGGCGGCGTACGAAGAGCCGGTCAGGCTGCCGCCGGAAATGGTCGAAGCCGCGGTGATGCTGACTGTGCCAACCGTCTGGGAAGTGGATCCCAGCGTCAGCGTGCCGCCGCTCATCAGCAGGTTCGAGCCGGAGCCCAGAGTGCCGCTACCGGAGATGGCGACGGTACCTGCGGCGATTTCCGTGGTGCCGGCGTAGGTATTGGCACCCGAGAGGGTCAAGGTGCCGTTACCGGTCTTGGTGAGGCCGGCGGAGCCGTTGACCAAGAGGTTGGCCGACACGGTCGCCGTGCCGGTGGTCAGGCTGGCGGCATAGGAGGAGCCAGTGAGGCTACCTCCGGAGATGGTCGAGGCGGCGGTGATGCTCACCGTACCGACGCTCTGGGAAGTGGAGCCAAGCGTAAGGGTTCCGCCGCTCATCAGAAGAGCGGAGCCAGAGCCCAGCGTGCCGCTGCCGGAGATCGCCACGGTGCCCGCGGCGATTTCCGTGGTGCCGGCGTAGGTGTTCGCACCGGTGAGGGACAAGGTGCCGTTACCGGTCTTGGCAAGGCCGGCGGAACCATTGGCCAGGAGGTTGGCGGAGACCGTTGCGGTGCCCGTGGTCAGGCTGGCCGCGTAGGACGAACCGGTGAGGCTGCCTCCGGAGATGGTCGACGGCGCGGTGATGCTCACCGCGCCGACGCTCTGGGAAGTGGAGCCAAGCGTGAGCGTTCCGCCGCTCATCAGAAGAGCGGAGCCAGAGCCCAGCGTGCCGCTGCCGGAGATCGCCACGGTGCCGGCGGCGACCTCCGTCGTACCAGTGTAGGTGTTCGCGACGGAAAGCGTCGTCGTGCTGGAACCCTGGAACTTGATACCGCCGCTGGTGTTGGCGCTGTTCAACGTGGCCGAGGCCGTCGCGGCCGTACCGGTGGTGCCGCCAACCAAGGTTGCCGTGGGGGCGGTGGTGTAGCCGGTTCCTGGGTTGGTGATGACGATACTGATCGTGCCGTCGTTATTGAGGACCGCGACCGCGGTGGCATCGCCGTTACCGCCGCCGCCCGTCAGCTTGACGAGGGGAGCTGTGAAGTAACCCGAGGCGCCAGTGACAGAGACGGAAGCCACGCCATTGCCGGCAGGAGCGACCAAGGACTTCGCGAGGGTGATCGCAAAGCCGCCGTTATCAATCGTGCCGCCGCCGGAATAGACTGTCGCGGAAGTGAGGTTGGCGCTCAGGAAGGTGGTGCTGGCTGCTCCGGCCTTCAGGGTACCGCCGTTCAGGTTGAACTGAGCGAGGCCAGTGACACCGCTAATGCTTGAGATCGAGCCAGCCGTCAGCGTGCCGCCCAAGAGGTTGATGATGCCTTGGCTGGTGACGGTAGCTCCGACGGCATTAAGCGTCTTCGTACCGGCGTTGAAGGTGCCCCCGGTGTTTGAACCTCCCAGGTTGGCCCCAAGATTGACTTCGAAACGACCCGCCCAAGCACCTGACCCAGTTGCCAGGCTTGTCAAATCGAGCGTGCCTCCGGCGACGGTAGCCACGCCGGTGTTGGTCGAACTGGTCCGGCCACCGATGAAGTAACTCGTCAGCTTGAGCGTGCCTCCATTGAGGACGGAGATTATGCCTGAGGTATTGCTCCCGCCGGTGCCCGCAGCCTGAAGACGAGGGGCTTGGAAGGAGCCTCCCGATATCGTGAAGGACCCGAAGGAGTTGTTGCCGTTGCCGACGCTGACGGTATCGCCATCAGCCTGTCCGAGCACGGACGTTCCCCCGGTCTGGACGAACGCCGCATTGGCACCGGTCCCGTTGCCCACATAGAAAGCGCCACCTGTGGAATTGGTCAGACCATTTGGCAGAACCAAAGTGCCCGCATTGACGTTGAGCGTATTGGCGCCCATGGCCAGGGTATTGGTCACGTCGAGACGACCCGCGCCGGACTTGGTGAAAGCTCCGGCGGCCGTGATCGCGGAGACGCCAAGGGTGAAGGTGTTAGCCGAGTCGGCGATATCGAAGGTCATCCCCCCGCTCGGGGTGAAGGTTCGGCTGGCATTCCACGAAGTGTAGGAGGTTCCAGTCACCTGCAGGCCGCCGCCATTCATGACGAAGGGCCCGGAGGTGGCGCCCAGCTTGGCATCAGACGAGACCGAGATCAGGCCGCCGGTGACGGTGACGCCGCCGGTGAAATCATTGGTTCCGGTCAGGATCTGGGTACCGCTGCCGGATTTAATGATGGCACCGCCACTACCAGTGATGGCGCCGGCATAGGTCGCCGTGCCAGTCGAGCTGATCGTCAGGGTGTTCGCCCCGAGGTTCAGGTTGCCGCTGCTCACCGTCGTCAAGGCGCCCAAGGTCTGCGAGGCGCCAAGGGTGATATTGCTTCCGCTGAAGGAGATCGCTCCCAGCACGTTGGCGCCAGACAGCGTATAGGTTCCGCCGCCGGTGACAGTGAGCGCACCACCGCCGGTGATCGCGGCGCTTATCGCCACGTCGTCGCTACGATTGAGGATAAGCGTGGCGGAGTTCGAGACGGCGGCGTTAGTGCCGAGCGTACCGGTGGTTCCGCCCGTGCCGACCTGCAAGGTTCCGCCCGACACGGTGATGAGTCCGCTGTAGCTGGGGTTCGAGGCCGCCAAGATCATCGTGCCCGTGCCAGACTTGTTCAATGCACCGGAACCGGTGAGCGCTCCGTTGACGTTCGTGGCGGCATTACTGGACACCGTCCAGACGCCGGCTCCGGAATTGACGGTGGAATTGAAGGTGGTCGCGGCCACGCCGGAGAGCGACACGGCGCCTCCGTTGGTGGTGACTGCGCCTCCGAAGGTCGTCGTGCCTGCACCGGAGATGGTCAAAGTGCCCGTCGCGTTGATCGTGACAGTGCTTCCGAAGGTGGTCGTTCCTCCCGTTGTTGTGACGCTGATGCCACCGGCCGCACCACTGACGGTGACAGCGCCGTTGAGGGTATTGGTACCGTTATTGGAAACCTGGACGCCATTGCTCGTGGAAGAACTGGTCACGCTTCCGCTGATCGTGGTCGCTCCGCTTCCGTTGATGATAAGGGCGCTCGTACCGACGGAGACATTGGGCGCTATCGTGGCCGTCCCCCCGAACATCGTCACGGTGAAGTTGGCGTTGGTCAGGTTGAGGGTGCTACCCGTCAGCTCTAAATCCCCTCCGTTGCCCAACAAGCTCAAGGCGAGCGAGGAGGAGGCAATATTGCCAGCGAGGGTCAACTTTCCGGCATCGGAAGAGAAGGACGTGGCGGCGGTGAAGTTCGCGGACGGGAGGGTGGCGCTGTTGTTGCCGGCGACGTTGTAGATGGCCGAGGGACCACCGTAGGCGGTGATGCGGGTACTGAGGGCGATGTCACCGCTGCCATCGTTGTTCAGGCGCAGGGAACTGTTGGAAATGGAGATTGAGCCCGAGCCGAGGGCCGAGGGATCCTTCATTTCGATTTCGCCGCCGGTGAGGGTGACATTGCCGCTGAAATCGTTGGCGGCATCAATGGTCAACCTGCCTGCGAGGGATTTCGCGATCCCAGTGCTACCGGTAATCTTGCCAGCCCCCTGGATAAGATAGTCGTTTGCGGCGCTGACGGTGATCGACGACGGTGAGACAGTGCCCGGCAGGTTCACCGTGAAGCCCGTGGCCGTATCGTCAAAGGTGGCACCCAGACCGTCTTGGTTCTTCAGTCCGGTCACGCTGCCGGCCGACCAGTTAGCTGCGCCGGAAGTTCCCGTATTCCAGACTGTCCCGGATACGTTGCCCTTCCAGGTCAGGTTGCCAGTGGTAGCGACGTTGATGGCCCCAGTAGCATTGACCAGGTAGGCGTAATAAGTGTTCGCGCCAAAAGTGACCAATTCTGAACCCGAAGCTAAGGAGAGGCCACTAAAGCCGCTACCGCCGAGCGTGCCAGAATAGGTGATGAGGCTGTAGGTTCCACCCGTCAGTCCGGATATGCCGGCGAGCGTGATTTCGCCGCCGCTGGCGGCGAAACCGGACGACCCAACGGCGACCTTGTCGCTGGACGCGGTCGCTCCGAGCTGGAAGTTAAGCTTGGAGTCGGAGGAAAGGGTAAGTCCACCGAGGGTGATCGTGCCGGCCGTGTTTGTGCCGCCCGGGCTCAAGGTCGAACCGGTGCCGATCGTGACGGCGCCGTCAATTCGGCCCGCGCCGCCAAGAATCGTGGAGGAGCCGCTGACGATCACCGCGCCAGTACCCGTCGCCGAACCAGAAGCATTGGTGACATTAAGGATACCAGCGGTAACGTTCGTTCCGCCGGTGTAGGTGTTGCCCGTACCCGAAAGCTCGAGCACGCCGTTGCCGGACTTGGTCAGGGCGCCTGACTGCGAGCCGTCGACAATCGTGCCGCTGATGGCGAAGGTCTTGGCGCTATCGACGGTGATGACGGAGGCCGCGCTGCCGACGGTGAAGTTGCGGGTCGTGGTGATGTCGGCCGTGGCCTGCAGGGTGATGTCCTTGAGCGCGGCTGCACCGGTCTGGGCGCCAAGGGAAGTAGCGGTGTTGACCTTCACCGTGCCGCCGCCGGAAAGGACGGAGCCGCTGGCGTAGATGTTCGCTTGGGCCGAGTCGTCGAGGACGAGTGTGCCGGCAACGTCGGCGTTGAGCTTGCCAGAGCCGGTAATCTTGGTGCCCGAGACGTTGGCGATGCTCAAGGTCACGTCGGAGGGAACCGTGAGGGCGCTAGCGGCGTTACCAAAGACAAAGGCCTGTCCGGAATACGAAAGCGAGGCAGTGGGCTGGAGCGTCGCGTCGTTGATCGTGATGCTGCCAGCGGTGGTGCCGAGGGACGTGACCTTGGCGACCTTGACGGTGCCGCGGCCGGAGAGGACGGCGCCGCCGGTGAAGTCGTTGGCCAGAGCGGTGTCGTCGAGGACGAGCGTGCCCGCGCCGGTGGCGTTAAGCGTGCCGGAGCCTGTGAGCTTACCGGTCAGCGTGAGCGTGTTGCCGCTGTCGACCGAGAGGACGGAGGCGGCGTTACCAACGGTAAGCAGGCGGGTGTCGTTGAAACTGCCCGAGACGCGCAAGGTCGCATCATTGAGGGTGATGTTGCCGGAACCGAGTCCGCTGAGACGGTAGACCTGCACGATGCCACCGCCGGAGAGGACGGAACCGCCGGAGAAGTTATTGTTCGAGGCGGAGTCGTCGAGGACGAGCGTGCCCGCACCGGTGGCGTTGAGCATGCCGGAGCCGGTGAGCTTGCCGGAAAGCGTGAGCGTGCGGGTGGCATCGACCAAGACCGTGCTATTCGCATTGCCCAAGGTGACGCCGCGCGTGTCGGCGAGGCTGGCCGTGGCCTGAAGGGTGGCGTTGCCGAGCGTCAGGGAGCCGGTCGAGGCGCCAAGGCTGTTGGCGTTGCTGATCTTCACCGTGCCTCCGGTGACGGAGACGCCGTCGGTGAAGCTGTTCGTACCGGAGAGCACGAGGACGCCGTTACCCGTCTTGGTCAGCAGGCCGGAACCAGAGATGTCTCCACTGACGGTGAGAAGCTGGGTCAGGTCGGCGACGTTCCAAGATTGGGCCGATCCTAGGACGACGTTGGCGCCAATCGTGTGTCCGGTGGAAGCGGCACCGGTGGCGACGCTGATGCCGCCGGAGCCGAGGGTGAGGACGCCGTCGCCGCTGCCGGCGTTAATGGTGACGTTGCCGGCGCCTGAAAGGAAAAGTCCGGTCAGCGAGTAAGGCTGGTCGAGCGTGGTGACCGCGGCGGAAGCTCCCGTGAAGTAAACGTCGATAACGCCAGGGGTCGCGCCGGCGTCTGAGCCGGCGGCGCTGCCGGTAGCCCAGTTGCTCGCGGCGCCATTGCTTGCCAGCGTCGCCCATGAATTCGTGCTACGCGCGCCCGTCCAGTAATAAGGACCAGCGGCGGCGGCCGAGGCGTTGAGCTTCAGCTGTCCGCTCGTCGAAGACGCATCCAGGGAGTAGCTGTAACCGCCGGTGAGCACGCCGAGCGTGAAGTTGCTGAGGGTGCCGTTGAGGGTTCCGGCGGTGGTGTCGATGAGCGTGTAGCTGGAGGCGGTCGCCGCCGACAATACGCGTGCGTTGATGATGCCGCCGGCGGTGCCGACGGTGAGCGTGCCGGTGGAGGGAAGGATGATGCTGTCCGAGGTGTTGCCGCTCAGATTGAAGCCGAGGCCACCCGCAGCGGCGGTGCCGCCGACCTTGAGGGTGGCGTTGGCCGCGAGGGTGAGCGAGTTGACGACGCCGTCAGCATAGAGGTCGAGGGAGCCGGTGGTACCGTTGGTGCCGACGTTGATGGTCGAACTATAGGCAATCGACCTGGGATAGACGCTGAGCTTGCCGCCATCGACGCTGGTGGTGCCGAGGAAGCCGGTGTTGTCGCCGGTAAGGACGAGCGTGCCATTGCCGGTCTTGGTCAGGCCGTTGGCGAAGGTCGAAGCGACGCCGCCCGCGTCGGCGATGACGGCGGAAACGGTGAGGTCCGCGCCGGTGGCTGCGGCGCTGGAGCCGACGGCGAACGTACGGCTAATCGAGACGGTGGCATCCGAGGCGCCGCCGAGGTCGAGGGTGCCCGTACCGCTGCCGGAGATCGTGGCGCCGCGGGGGTTGTTCGCGGCGGAATAGGTGACGTCGCCCGTGAGCGTGGCGGTGGCGGAAGCACCCAGGTCGAGGGTGCCTGCGGAGCGGGCGAGTCCGCCCAAGGTGAGGCTGCCCAAGCTCTGGTTCGCGCCCAGCAGGAGCGTGCCGTTGAGGATGGAAGTCGTACCGGTATAGGTGTTGGCGGAGGAAAGACTCCAGACGCCGCTGCCGGTCTTGACGAGGCTCAGTCCGGTCGAGGAAGCATCCGAAATGGCACCGATGGAATTAGGAGCGAGCAGCGTGCCACCGGTCCCCGCAAGGGTGAGCGTCTTCGCGCCGACTCCGGAGGCTTCGACCGCGCTGGAAAGGGTCAGGCCGGCGCTGCCGGAAGCCTCGATGACGGCGCCTCCGGTGGTTCCGGCCAGGTCGATGACGCGGTCGGAAATCTCGTTCGTCGATCCGGTCCAGCGCAGGGTGCCCGATGAGGTCAGGTTGCCGAGGGCGATGGTACCGGCGGCGGCGTCCGCCGCGGTGCCGAGGCCGCCGGCCGTGCCGACGGAGCCGATCTTGGATACGCTCAGCGTGCCGCTCTTGACGGTGGTCTTGCCGGCGAAGGTGTTAGCCTCGTTCGAAAGCGTGACGACACCCGTGCCGTCGACCACGAGGCCGCCCGCGCCGCTGATGACGCCGGAGACGGCAATGTCCCCTGCCCCGCCGAAAGTCAGCAGGTTGGCGGCGTTATTGATGGCTCCGGAAAGGATCAGGCTACCGGCGTCGGAGTTAATGCGGGCGGCGCCACCGAGCGTAATCGCACCAGAATAACTGTTGGCGCCGCTGATGCTGCGCAGGGCGCCACCGGAGGCGTCGCCCGCGCCGGAGAGCGTCAGCGCCTTGGCACCGACGGCGATGCCGCCGTTCAGGCGCAGCGTGCCGGCGTTGACGATGATGCCGCCCGCGGTCGTGCCGAGCGCCGAGGCGTGGCGCATCTCGACGTAGCCACCGTTGATGATTGTGATGCCAGTAAAGGCGTTGGCGTTGGAAATCGTGAGGCCGCGAGTACCGCTCTTGGTCAGATCTGTCGAACCACCGATTTGGCCGGCGCCTTGGATGACATAATCAATCAGCGAGTTGTTGAAAGTCAGGGCAGCCGGCGTCGCGTAAGTACCAAGGGGCAACTCCACCGTTGAATTCACGACGGGGATATCGTTCGCCCCAGACGGGTAGGTGTCCTGGAAGAGGACCTTGTCATTATTACGGAAGAACTGCGCCGGAGACCAGTTGGCGAACTGCTGCGAAGCATCCCAGGTCTTGCCGACGGAGCCGGACCAGAAGCGGGCGTTGTCGACGATGAGCTTGACGACTTTGTTCGTCGCATCGTTCTGGAGCTTCACATAAAGGTTGTTGGCGCCGAGGACGCTCGAGGTAAGACCGAGGCTGGAGAGACTCGAACCGGCTAAGGTGGCGCCGTTGTAGTCGATCAGGTTATAAGATCCGACAGCCAAGCCAGAGGTCTCGCTGAGGGACAGGTTGCCGCCGTTGAAGGTGAAAGTGCCGCCGGTGATTCGGAGCAGGTCCTTGGTCGTGCCGACCTGAAGGGCGATCAGCGAGCCGGCGGACATCGTCAGTCCGCCATTGAGCACCAAGGTGGCCGTATCGGTCGCGGCGGTTGCGCCGAGAGACAATGTGCCACCGGAGCCGAGGGACACCAACCCCGTCAAATCCTGGGCGGTGATGACCGTGCCGGAGGACGCACCGCCGACGACCAAAGCCGAGCTGGCCAAAGCCGAGGATAAGATCAGGGTGCTGCCACCTAATACGGTCGTAGTTCCAGTAAGGGTGTTCGAGCCGCTCAAGATCAGCGTGCCACCGCCCTGCAGCGTGAAGCTGAGCTTGTTCTGGTTCGCGCCGGCGCCACCGAGCGCGCCGGAATAGGTCGCCGCGCCTGACTGATTGAGGATCAGCGAAGAATTTCCATCGGCGTTGCCGCCTACCACGGCGTTCGAGCTGCCGCTGCCGCTCGTTGTCAATCCGGCGACGGTCTGGGAGACCGCGGCGGCGCCATCCCCGAGTTGGAGCACACCACTGTTAGCGCTATTACCGAGGGTGAGTTGCGTGGAAGAAGGCAGTCGGTTAGAGCCTCCAGAGAGGATGAGCTTGCCGTTCTGAACCGCAGTGCTGCCGCCAAAGACATTGGCACCAGATAGGGTCTGCGTGTTACTGCCCGTCTTGACCAAGTCGATGGCGCCGACGTAAGCCACCGTGACCGCTCCAGGCGCCACGCTATAGCCGTCACGGATGACGCCGCTGAAGGAAGCGTCCAGCCCGTCGGTGTTGCCGATTGTAAGCGTCTTCGTGCCCCGGACGGCCGTTGCGACCGCCCAAGCGCCGTCAGCGTAGGCCAACGTGGGATTGTTCGTGACGAAGCCACCCGTGGTCGAGACAAGGCCGTTGATGGCCTGGCTGAAGCCGCCCATGTCGAGCGTACCCGGGGCGAGAAGAAGCCCGGAGCCTCCGACGGCCACGCCGTACTGGTTGCCCTGGATACTGACGAGGGACTTGCCCGTGCCAGAAGGCAAGGCGTTGGCGATGCCGAGTTTCAGGGTGCCAGCGGTAATCGTGGTTGCTCCCGAATAAGTGTTATTCCCGGCGAGAATCTGCGTGCCCGAACCAACCTTGGTCAAGGAGATGGCGCTGGTGCCGTCAGAGATGACGCCGGAGAAGCTGTTAAGGCCCGCGGCATTAACGCCCGCGGCGGCGGCGCCGAGAGTGTAGGCGGAAAGACCGGCGCTATTGTTACCTCCCACGGAAAGGGTCGAAGCTGAGGCTGCGCTATTGGTGACCGAGCCACCGCCGGCGAGACCGTCGATGGTCTCGGTGCTGCCAAAGAGATCGAGGACGCCGTTGACCGTGCCCGCATTAACGACGACGGAGCTCGCATCGGAGATCTGATTGCCACCCGTGCCTGAAATCTTGACCGTGGCGGCGTCACCCGAAGCGACGGCGGAGATGATGAGAGCAGCTCCACAAGAAAGGTCGACAGCCGAAATCGCCGCGGTCGTCGTCTTGTTGAGCAACAACGTGCCAGCGGAGACGCGGATGCTGAGATAGGCGTTGTTGGCGTTGGTGGCTAGGTCCTTGAGTTCGAGGACACCGCTGCCGGTCTTGGTCAGCAGGCCGGCGTTAAGGGTGATGTTATGCGCATTAGCCGTGGCCACGCCCACCAGGGTGGTGTTGAGCGTCAAGGTGTTAGCGACGACCTCGATCGTGCTAGGCGCATTGACCGTGAAACCATGGTCGGTGGCCGAGTTGACCGAAAGATTTGCCTGGAAGGTGCCACCGTTGAGGATGATATCGCCCGAAGACGCGGTCTTCTGGCCGAGCGGACCGGCGACGGACGAAGCGTTGACGGAATCCACCCTAAGGACGCCGCTGTTAACGATCAGCGAGCCGGCCGTCCAGGTGTTTGCCCCAGCCAAAAGCACGGTGCCGCTACCGGACACGGAGACGGCTCCCAAGGTTCCCGAACCGGCTGCGGTGTTATTCGTGATGGCAGAATTAACCGTCAGAAGATTGGCCGAATTATTGATGAAGATCAGGTCGCCCGCGGAGTTAGCGGTTGCGCTTCCTGCCGTGATCGAGCCGGCGCTTCCCGAGACACCGATCGTGACCGCCCCGCTGGTGGAGGCCATCAGGATGCCGCCCGCCTCGGTAACACCAGTCGTGGCGGAACCAGCGCCGAGGCGAAGCGTTCCTGCAGTCGACCCGTTGCGGATATCGACCGTTCGAGCGTTTGTATCGCTGAATTTGAGGGTGTTGGCGTTGATGACACCCGTTGATGCCAAGCTAATGTTGTTAGTCGTGTTGGCATTGACGACGTAGTTGCTAGCTGAACTGTCCGTGATCGTCGGAGCAGACGAACTGGCGCCCGTTAGGGCTGAATAAGCCGTGAATTGACCGATGTTGGTGCCATCCGCCTTTGCCCAGTCGTCCCCGTTCCAGGTGGTGGCGCCATTGACCAAGCCGGCGTAACCAGCTGTCACGTAGTTGACGGAACCCGTCGGCACGGAGAAATTAAGCCTGCTGCCGGCGGTGCGGGTGATGGCGCCCAATGTCAGCGCCATGTTGTCAGTCAGGTTGATGACGTTGGCCCTGGCGTTGACCGTCACGGCTCCAAAGGTCTGGCCATAGGTGCCGGTAATCTGCAGGGTGCCTCCATTGCCGTAGTTGCTGCTGCTAACGCCCAACACAAGGGGGGCAGAGGCGACCCAGACGGTTCCGCCCGCGTTCGCCGCATCGAGCGTCAGCTTACCGGCGTAGACCGTCAGCGCGGCTGCCGTCGTCGTGGCGTTCAGCGACTGAGCCTTCAGCGTGAGGGTGCCCAGACCAGTCTTGATCAGACGGCTGTTGGCAAAGTTCGTTCCCGTGATGACGCCCGAGAGCGTCAGCTCCGAGCCGTCCGGCGTATTGAAATTCGCGTCAATGACGACGGCGGCGGTCGAAGATCCGCTCGTGATCGAGACCGGACGGGTCCCTAGGTTCACCGAAGCCACCCCCGGCTGAATCTGGACCGTCTCGCTGGCTGCGCTCGTCCCGGAACCCAGGGTGAGAGGACCACCGACCGAACCGAAGGAGGCGTTGGAATCGATCACATAGGTGCCATTGACCTGAATAGTGGCGCCGCCGGTGAACGTCTTGGCCACGCCACCGTTGGCGGACGTCGTCAACATGGAGAGATAGCCACCAGTACTTTGGGCGTAGCTGAGGGCCTGGACATTCGTGAAATCGCCGAAGAAGAGGCCGCGCGACCGTCCCGTCATCGTGATGGACGCACGACCACCGAAATCGAAGGTTCCAAGATAGGAAAGCGTGTTCTGCAACGCATTGGCGAGGAGGCTGCCGGTGCCGGCGTCAGCCGAGAATTCAATGCCGCCGCTAGCGGTGCCGGCATTGATATTGTTTACGAAAGCGTGGTCTCCGTTGACCGCGCCGAAGTGCGTGGTCTGAGTTCCGGCCAGGGTGATGTCTCCGGTGCCGAAGGCGGCGTCGCTACCCACGCCGATGCGCACGGAGGAAATGGCGTTGCCGTTGATGGCCGTTCCCCCCGAGAAGTTGTTCGTCGCGGTGATCGAGGTGATTCCGAAAGTGAAGTCCGCCGAATTCGCGCCCGTAAGGACGTTCTTACCGGAAAGAACCAAGGTATTGGCGCCGGAAATGGTACCTCCGGAGGACGCCAACTGTCCGCCGAAACGGTAGGTGGCCAAGTAAGGAGTGATCGTGCCGCTGAAGTTGACGGCCTTGACCGCGGTCGGAGCGCTGCCGCTCGCGGTGGACACAAAGTTGAAGCCTGCCAACCTCATGTTGGGGAAAGCAGTGAAGTCGAGAGCGGCGGTGCTATCCGCACCGAGCAGGAAGGCCGACGTGGCAGTGGAAGCGTTGGTGATCCGGCCGCTGAAAGTGGACGTCGGATTGGTATCGCCGATGACGCCGATGGAGGAGTTCGTGACCGAATTCGTCGAAAGGGTGATATTGGAACCCGAACCGATCAGCGCTCCCGCGCTCGCGAATACAAGGCCACCTGTCGTGAGGCTGACAGTGGCTCCCGCCGTGTTCGTGGAGTTCGAGTCATTGGAGATCACCAAGGTGCCTGTTCCGATCTTCGAGATGCCGCCGCTCGTTCCGGCGCTCAGGAGTCCGCTGAGCTCGGCCTGATAGGCCGGCCCCGCCGATTCAACGGTATCGACCCCGATGGTCCGCGCTGCCGTCCCGAGCTGGATAGCGTTCTTGAATTCAATCGCCCCACTCAATGCGACGGAGTTACTACTGCCTGCAGCCGTGCCGAACTGGAGAGTGGAGTTGGTCGGAACGAATCCTCCTGACCCCCAGGTGAGCTGAGCAGCTGAACCACCGAGATTGACCGCCCTGGTGGCGATGACCGCCGCATTACTCCCTCCGAGGCCGTTGCTGAATCCGCCGTTGCCTTCCCAGTGCACTTGACCCTGACCGTATCCCAGGGATCTGGTAAAGTCACCGGAGATCGTACCTAGGCTGAGAATCGCGCGAGTGGTACCGCCGGAAGTCGCCCCGAAGATGATGTTGCCGGTCGTTGCCGTCGAAGTGAAACCGCTTGAACCGTAGATCGCGTTGGCTACGTTGTTGACGTCCAAGACGCCCTGCGTGATGCGGGTATAACCTGTGTAGGTGCTAACCGAAGCCATGCGGACGATACGTGTGGCGCCTCCTTCGTAGATCACCACGCTGGTCACGCCACCCGTCGGGTCGCCCAGAATAGGCGAGAACTGGACGACGCGCGAGTCGGTGCCGCCCGTGAAGGTCAGGGTACGCGAACCGACGCCACTCATCGTGGCGGCCGTGGTCTGGAAATAAGTGTGCGTGCCGGTCGCGCCGTAAGTGTATAAAGTGCCTCCGGCGGGCCCGAGAGTCAGAAGAGATGTGGTGGCGATGCTGCCCCCGATCTGCCAATTGAGGGTGCCGCCATTCAATACGTAGCCGGTCGGCGAGCTGGCCTGAGCGGTGGTGCTGACGTCATAGGTGGCGTTATTGATGGTGACCACCCCGGTGAAGGTGTTCGTGGAGCCGGTCGGCACGCGAAGCTGGACGAGTCCGGTCCCGTTGACGGTGATGTTCGTCTTGGTGCCGCCGTTATCTGCGATGATACTGGTGATCGACAGCGCATTGGCGGTGGAGTCAAAGTGATTGATGATCAGCTCGGCGCCGGCCCCCGGTATCAGGGTGCCGCCGGCGATGGTTGACGTATTGGTGCCGACCGTGGAGGTCACCAAGATGCCGCCGGTGTTGATGGTGTTGACTCCCGTCGCCAGGGTGAGGGTGTTAGCACCGGCGGTATTGAAGCGCAGGCTGTTGAAGGTGACCACGCCGCCCAAGGTGAGCGTGCTGGTGACATCGACGTTCGAAGTCGTGAGATAGTTGGCGGCCGTGGTGCCGGCGCTGGTCGTGGTCAGATACGTTCCTAGCCCCGTGATGGCTCCCGACGTGGTGCCATTGCCCGCGCTCACCGCCCAGGTCGTGGGAGTAGTCGCGCCCTGTACCGCCCAGCCACCCAGGATACTGGTTCCCGTGTTGGCCGTGGTGGTGTTGACTGTTCCGGTCGGCGAGGTTCCGGCGTTGACCGCCAGTCCTGTGCCAGAAGCACGCGTAATCGCCCCGAGATTAAGGGTCGCCGCCGGAGTGGTGCCTGAGACGGTGACCGTCGCGCCACCAGCCAAGGTCGTGCCGGTGAAATTCTGGATGTTTCCGGCCGTCGAGCCGACGAGACCAAGGGTACCGGAGCCGATGGTGAGGGCCGAGACCGGCAAGATGTTGGCATTGATGTCCGCCGAAGCCGTGCTGAAGCCAAGGGCGAGCGTTCCTTGATTGATCGTGGTACCTCCCGTATAGAGCTGCTGCCCGGAAATGGTAAGCGTGCCGAGGCCGGTCTTGACCATAGTGACGGCGCCGCCGCCGGTGTTCTGGATCACGCCGGAGAAGGCGTTGGCGACGGTACTGAGGGTGTTATAGCCGACCGTGAAATTAATCGCAGTAGCCGTGGTGTTATTGACGGTACCGGAGCCAATGAGACCGTAAATCGTCTGGGTCTTTCCGTTAAGGTCGAGGGTGGCCCCGCCGGAGATGCTGAGGATGCCGGGCTGGAGGACGCCGGGGATGGCGTTGTTCTGGCCGAGCTTAAGGGTGGCCGTACCTGAGATATTGGTACCGCCAGTATAAGCGTTCTTCGTGGAGTTGAGGAGCGTGGTCCCCGTACCGAAGATGCTGAGCAGGTCGCCGTAAGCCGCTGCGGCGAGATAGCTGGTGGCGGTGACGTTATTAACGACGGTCGCGGTCAGGGTGGCCGTGGAGGAGCTGTAGTTGAAGACATTGAGCTCGCCGTTAGCCGCGGCGAACTGCGTGCCAGTAAGCGTGCCCGTGCCATCTAAAGTCACCGCGCCGGCACCGCTACCAATAAGCAGGCCGCCGGCGGCGAGGGTGTTCGCGCCGGTGAGGGTAAGGGTCGGGGTGCCCGTATTGAAGCGCAGGGTATTAAGCGAGGTCCCAGCCCATGCGCCCGTGGTGGTGACGTTGATATTGCTGGCCGAGGTCGTAAACGCGTCGTCCACGTAGCTGGCGGCGGAGGCCGTGGTGCCGGAAAGATTGGCCCAGTCGGCGCCGCCCAACGTAACATAAGCGGCCGAGGTCGTAGCCGAAGCGATGATGCCGTTGGCGGCGACGAGGCCGCTGGTCAAGGTCACCGTGGGGGCGCCGCTGGTGACGATATTGACGGCCGAACTGGCGCCGCGGGTGATCGCACCCGTGACTACCGTCAGGCCGTTCGCACCCGCCGTAGCGGATAACGTGCTCTGCGTGTTCGCCGCGAGCGACATGGAGGCGAAGGTCTGCGTCGTGGCCGCCGTGGCGCCGGTGATGGCGAGCGTGCCGCCCGCCAAGGTAAGGGCGCTGGCTGAGCTGATGACGCCGGATGTGGCGGAATTGACCGACGCGTCCAGGGTCAGCGTGCCGGCATTGACGGTCGTAGAGCCGGTGAAGGTGTTGACGTTGGTCAGCACCCACTGGCCGACGCCCGACTTGGCGAGGCTGGTCTTGCCGGTCGAAGCGTTCTGGTCCTCCAGCAGAAGTGCGAAGCGATTGATTCCCGTATTCGAACCCGTGAGGGTGAGCGTACGCACGCCCGCCGTGTCGAACAGGTAGGTGTTCGCGCCAGAGTAGGTGAAACTGAGCGTGCCGCTGCCCGTGCCCGAAGCGTTGATGGAGACCGACGTACTCTGGGCGATACGGATCTGACGATTGGTGCTCTGCGCGGTCGAACCGGAATAGACCAGCATGCCTCCGGCGGTGCCGGATCCAAGATGGAGGCCGATACCGCTGCCGCTTGCCGTCTCCTGCATGGCGCTACGGGCACCGATGGAGCTGGCCACGCCGTAATCGGATAAACTGGCTACGCTGACCGCGCCAACCACGTCGAGGACACCGGTGAAAGTGCTGCCGGTTCCGCCGAGGGTCAGCATGCCGGAACCGAGCTTGGCGATACCGGTCGAGAAGCCGGCCTCCGAGATGTTTCCGCCCAAGGTCAGCGGAGAGCCACTGACGGTGATCGTAGGAACCGTTCCGGTGGAGGTGAGACCCATGGTGACGGCCCCCGTGCCGAGATTCAGCGCCTGGGTGCCGGCGAAGGTAAAGTTGCCTAAGACCAGGACAGGGTTGTTCCCCGCGTTCGTGACCGTGGCGGAACTGGAGTTATTGAGAGTTCCGCCGTTGATCGTAAAGGTGCCGGCAGAAGAGCCGAGGGCGTTGGCGCTGTTAAGGTTAAGGATACCGGCCGAGAGGGTCACGCCGCCGGTCAGGGCGGTATTGCTGCCCGAGAGGGTCAGTTGACCGGCGCCGGCCTTGGTGAGGGTGCCGCTACCCGTGATGGCCCCGGCCAGGGTAAGGCTGTTTGCCGCCGCACTGGAGGTGATGGTGCGGCTGCCGGTCATCGTGATGGCGCCAGTACCGAGACTGAGGTTGCCCGTACCCGTGAAGGTGAAGTCGCCGAGGATGCTGACGGGGTTGGCGTTGGCGTTGACGATACCGGCGGCCAAGGTGTCGAGCGTCGTGCCGGCGAAGATGCTGAACGTGCTGGCAGCGGCGCCGAGGGCGGTCGTGCCCTGGATGTTCAGGGTGCCTTGATTGAGGTTAAGGCCTCCGGTGAAGGTATTAAGCCCGCTAAGGATGAGCGCACCAGGGCCGAACTTGGTGATGCCGGCGCTGCCCGTGATGATGCTGGCGATGGTGGCGTTGCCGGTCGCGGGAGTGGTACTTGCGGTGAAGATGACGCCTTCCGCCGCGCCGAAGGCCAACGTGCCGCCCGTGATGGTCGCGGAGGTGGCCGTCGAATTCATGATCAGGCCGGCCTGGCCGCTGCCGCTGCCGACGGTCGTCGTGCCGGAATTAGTCAAGGTGAAGGCGCCGACCCTCAGGGCATACGGGTTACTGGTGTCGTTGAGCGAAATCGAGCTGGTGACGTCAGAAATCGTGTTGGCCGCAATCGTGGTCCCAGTGGCCGCGACCGTATAGCTCGAGGTAGCCGTAGCCGCATCCTCGAAGCCTGCGCCGGCCGTGGCGCTGTAGCGCACGAAGGTACCGATGTTACTCACCTGAGCGACGACCGAAGGATTATAGATGCCGTTGACGTTGGCGGCGCTGGTCAATCCATTGACCACGAAGTTTTCGTAGCTGGTGCCCGCGGAGCCAAGGTTGGCGAGGGCGGTGGGCTGCAGGACCAGGGTGCCGCGGCCTCCGCGCACCAAAGCCGAACTGACGGCCGACGTGCTTCCGACGGTGTAGCTGAGGGTGTTGCCAGCAGTGAGGGTGCGGGTCAGCGTCAGGCTGCCGCCGGGCCCGGTGGAGCTGCCGTAGGTGAAGGTGCTGGCGGGCAGATGATTCGCTCCGACCATGGCGTAACTGGCGGCGGTGGCTGGCGCCAACACCAGGGTGCCGGCGTTGAGGACGATGCTACCCGCGCCGAAAGGCGTGGTGAGGGTCGTGGAGTCCGTGCTCGTGAAGGAGCCCGCGCCTTCCTTGGTCAGGGTGAAGACGTTACTGGTGATCGGCGTGATGGTCTTCAGGGAGCCGCCCGTAAAAGTTCCAATCGTAGAGTCGGATTGCAGGATGATGCCGTTGGTCACCGTCATGGTGCCGCCGGTCGTCGCCGCACTCGTAGTGAAAGCGCCGGCGCTGCCGATACCCGAACCATTCAAGAGCAGCGTGCCTAGGGTTTCCGCGCCGGTCTGCTGCCAATCCAGGACGCCGCCCGCATTGACGGTGATGATGGCAGCGTCCGCAATGGCGGTCGTACCCGCTCCCGTGAGCCTGAAGGTGGCGCCGGAGTTGGCGGTGATGCTCGTGGTGGCGAGGCCGATCGACGAAGTGACGACGCCCCCGTTGACCACGAGCGCGCCGGTGCCCGTATTGGCTGTGGTGATAATCGACCAAGTGCCAGCGCCGTTCTTGGTGACGGGACCGGTGAAAACGTTGGCGGCCGAAGTCGTGAAGATGGCGCCATTGGCCACGTTCAAGGTCGAGGCGGTGGCGAAAGTGATTGCGCCGGCCCAAGAAGCAGAGGCGTCCAAGACGAGGGCACCGTTGCCGCCGACGCCAGTGCCGTTAAGAGATAGCGTCTCGGCACCATAAGTACCTCCCACGCTGAGTTGCAAGGCGGCACCGGTGCGCACGGTCGTACCAGCGGCCGTCGTGCCGGCACCTGATACGTTGCGCAACTGCAGGATGCCGCCATCGACATACGTGATGCCGGTATGGGTGTTAGCGGATAAGAGGATGACCGTGCCGGCACCGGACTTAGTCAGCGCATTGGCACCGTTGGCGAGGATAGGCGTCGCGATGAGCAGCGAATCGTTGGCACCGTCGGCACGCAGCACCATTTCTACGCCGGAACCAGGCGTGATACCCGTGCCGCCGGAGATGATGGCGCCGCCAGCCTGGTTACCGCTCTTGAGTATGCCGTTGACGGTGAGGGTCTGGGCGGCAGCGAGGGTGACGTTCTTGTTGCCGACGATGCTCAGGGTGTTGAGCGAGGCGGTCGTCTGGGCCGTGATGGCATCCGTGATCTGGCCGTCGTAAAGCGCGTTATTGAAGCCGAGCGTCGCACCGCCGGCGACGGCCGACTGCGCATTGGAGTCGGTACCGTAGACGACGGCCTGGAAGGTGCCATTGGCGGCGCTGTAACGGGCATAATTGCTGCCAGCGAAGAAGTAACCTTGGTTGTTCGATCCGGAAGCGGCCAGCGGGGCGTTGGTGGTGCTGGTCAGGACGATCTTGTTCGTCGGGCTGATGAAATTAGCCGTGGCACCGGCTCCGCGCACAGCTAAAGAGGCGAAAGTGAGCGAGCTCGTTCCACCATTATTAATGGATTGAATCGTGCCATCGCCGCTCGTGAACGTCAGTGCGCCCATGCCCTGTGACACGCCAGAAGCTTCGCTGACGATGAAGGATCCGGTATCGGAGAAGGTGAGCGCGGTCCCGGTGGTGCCGTTGAGGCTGCCCGCGGTACCGTTTCCGACCTGCAGCGTGCCGCCGGAGATCGTGGTCAAGCCGCTGTAAGTATTAGCGCCTGAGAGCGTCCAGGTGCCGATGCCGTCCTTGGTCAAGGTGCCGGTGGTGGTCGCGATCGGGTCGGTGATGAAGCCAGATCCGGCGCCGCCCAAAGTAAGGGCAAAAGCACCCGTGATGGCGTTGCCGCTGGCGACATCCAACGTCAGCGTGCCCGTATCGGAATTGATACGGCTTACCGCGGCCATCGTCACCAAACCGGTCAGGGTGTTGCTGCCGCTGATATTACGCAGTACGCCGCCGGCGCCGAAGCCCGTGCCGCTGATCGTGATGGCGTCGCCGATCGAGAGGCCGGAGCCTTGGATCTGCAGGGTGCCGCCGGAAGTCACGGTGGTCGCGCCGGCAGAGGTGCCGAGAGCCGTGCTATTCTGGATATTGACGATGCTGGTGGCACCGATCGTGGTCAAGCCGGTGTAAGAATTGGCTCCGCTGAGGATGATGGTGCCAGCCCCGGCCGTCGTCAGGGTGCGTCCTGCGGCGCTTTCGCTGATGGCTCCGCTTACCGTGAAGGTCGTGGTCGCGTCCGTGACGGTCCAGGTGTTGTTGGCACCGAGGATGACCGGGGCGCTAATTGACGTGCCTGTCGGAGCGCCGGCGGCCAAGGTGATGGCCGCGGTCGTGCCGTTGAGCTGCAGCGTGCCGGACAATCCAGGGGCGATCGAGACGGCGGAGCCGGCCTTACCGCGGGTATCCGCGAAGGTGAGGTTTCCGATCGAAAAGGCGTTGTCGAGCGTCGTGCTGTAGTTCTGGGCGCCCGAGGTGAGGCTGAAAGTGACCGTCTGGCCGGTGCCGGGAGAAGCCGTTGCATCCGTATTGGTGCCAGCCGCGGTCGACCAGTTGGTGTTGGTCGAAGCGCCGGTGAAACCGGACCAGCTGCCACTCAGGTCGCCTGCCCAGTAATAATTCGCGCCAGCGGCGGCTGTCGCGGTGAGGCTGAGCCCGGTCGCGCTCTGCGTAAGGCTGTAGCCGAAACCTCCCGGCAGGGAGCCCAAGGCGAAAGTCGTGGAATTCGCGGTGGCGCCCGAAACGAGCGTCCAACTGCCGGCCGCGAAGCCGGTCAAGGCCTTTGCATTGATGAGGCCGACGCCCCCGCTGGCTATCAGGAAGGAACCGCCGCCGGAAAAGGCCAGCTGGTCTCCAGAGCCAGGAGCTGCAAGTTGGAAACCTATGGCACCGGTGAGACCACCGGTGCCACCCAAGGTCACGTTCCTACCGCTAGCAAGGCTGGTCGACGCAGCAACGCCGTCGGCATAAAGGTCGAGGACGCTGCCCGTCACCGTAGATCCCACCGTAACACTCGTTGCGGTAAGGATGGCGCTCGGGTGAACGCTGAGCGTGCCGCCATTCACGATGACGGCGCCGCTGTTGGTGTTCAGCGTATTCGAAAGGACCAGCGAACCTGCCCCTGTCTTCGTCAGGTCATTGGCTCCGCTGACCGCAGCAGACACAGTGAGTTGCGTACCGGTGATGTTGAAGGTGGCTCCGCCCGTCCCGATCGCCACGGTGCGGTTGGCGCCGAGATTAACACTGCCTCCGGTGAATGCCAAAGCGCCTCCCGCCAGCGTGAGGGTATTCGTCGCGCTCGCATCCCCGAGATTGTTGCTCGCACCGATGCTCAGGGTCCCGCCAGAAATGGTGACAGGTCCGGTGAACGAAGTGTTCGTTCCACTCAAGGTGGTGGTTCCGGCTCCCACCTTGGTCAGGCTTCCTGAACCAGAGATCGCACCGGACAAGGCAAGGCCATTGGCCCCGCCGACGCTGGAATCCGCGAGCAAACTGATGGAGCCGGAGAAACTGGCATCGGTGACCGAACTGTTGATTAAGGCACCATTGCTTGACACTCCCGATCCGCTGATGGTGAGCGATTCGTTAACGATGGCGAAGCCGTTCAGATCCAGCGTAGCTCCGCTGGTGACTGTCGTGCCGGCTCCCGTGCTGCCCAACGCGCCCGCGTTCGCCAGCTGCAAGATGCCGGTCGAGACGTTGATCGCACCGGTATAGGTGGAAATGTTGTTTCCATCCAAGGCGACGGTTCCCGTGCCTGCCGTCACCGTAAGCGCAGAAGAACCGGTGATACCACCCGCACCGACGGTAAGTTTTCCGGTGCTCGTCTCAGAAAGGGTGAGCGCGTTGTTGAGCGTGATGGCACCGGTTAAGGCGAAGTTCACGGCAGCCGTACCGGCTATGGTCAAGGTGCCGGATGAACCCGTGTTGACGATGATCGGATTGGTCGCCGAGAAGGTCGTGCCGCCCAGGTTGAGCGTCGCGCTGGCGGAGCCAGAGGTATCACCGAGGTACACCGTGCTCCCATTACCTAGGGACGAGGCCGAAGTGCTGGCTGCCAGGGTGCCGGAGTTGATTCGGACGGCGCCGGTGAAAAGATTCGCCTGATCTAGTGTCGCGGTACCGGTGAACCCCGTGCCGCCGGAAACGCCCAAGATAAGCCCACCGGAAGCTGCCGACATGGCCGCGGACTGCTGATACGATCCATTGCCGATCAATGTCAGGTTATAGCCGCCGTTGGCGATCGCGGCCGTCTTCAGGATGGTCGAGCCACTGGCGGGATTTAAGATATTCAGGATCGCCGCACCGGTCATCGTGACCGTACCAGTCATCGTCAGCTGCGCGGTGCCGCTCGTGACGTTAGTCCCGCCCGTGACCTTCAAAGTATATCCGCCACCGAGCGTCGCAGCACCGGAGATGATATGGGTCACGCCCGCGCCCGATGCGGCAGGCTCGACATAGATCGCACCGCTCGCCAAGGAAGCATCTACTTTGCTGGTGAAGGTCGTCGCGGCCGCCTTAAGGTCCAATATCGCCGAACCACTTCCACCGAAAGTCACGGTGTTGGAAAGTGTACCGAAGGCTCCCGCCGCGGTTCCCACAAGAGTGCCGCCATTGAGGAAGATGCCGCCCGTCAGGGTATTGGTGCCTTGGAGCGTCGTCGTGCCGGTATAGTTCGAGTCGAGGGTGATGCTCGTGGCCCCGGCCGGACCCCAGACACCAGTAGCGGTGAAATTACCGTTTCCTTTGATGGTGGTATTGGAATTGGCCGACCAATTGCCGGTCACCGCGCCGACCTGGAATAAAGTCGTCGCGCCGCTGGCAGGGTTCGTGATATTGATCGTGGGACTGCCGATCAAGGTCACCGCGCCCAGCGTGATACCTTGGACCCCGGAAATCGCCGTGGTGCTTGTGACATTAAGGGTGTTCGAACCCAGCACGAGGGTGCCTGCATTCGTATGCTGCACGCCGGCGACTCCGGTCGCCGTCGAAGTGGAAATCGTCGAATCGGCGCTGACGACCAGCCCGTATGTGCCGAAGGCCGTCAGGGTATCGCTGGTGAAGTTCAGCGTACCTCCGTTGAGGTTCACATAAGAGGCGTTCGTTCCCAGCGCGGTGGCCGAAGTCAGCTTCAACGTACCCGCATCGACCTGGGTCATGCCGGTACGGGCGCTAGTGGTCGTGAGCGTCAACGTGCCGGCACCGACCTTGGTCAGCTGGAATATATTGGCGCCGACAACTGCGGCACTGAGTATGATGTCTCCGGATCCACCGATGGAAGCAGGCGCGTTGAGGGTAACGGTCCCCGCGACCGTCACGGCGGTACCGCTGGAATTCGTCAAGGCACCGGTGTTATTGACACCCGATCCTGCCAGGCCAATCGCTTCGGCGGTGCCGATGGCGAAGCCGCCGAGGTCCAACGCTCCTCCGACCTGGACGTTGGTTCCCGCGCCGGTAGTTCCCAGCGGGGTATTGGTCACGCCGCCAGCCGCTCCGAGCTTCAGGGTGCCGGCATTGATATTGGTGACGCCCGTGTAGGTATTTTGTCCCGAGACGATGAGCGTGCCGTCACCGAGCTTGTTCAGGGTGCCGGCACCGCTGCTGATCAGGCTGGAAATGGTCAACGCCGCAGTCGTGCTGGTCTGGTTGACGATGACATTGCTCGCGGCAGCGCCCACCTGGCCGCCGGTCAAGGTCAGCGCGTTGCCCCCCTTGAACAGGATAGCTTCACCTGTGAGCGTCAGGATATTGCCGGCGGCACCCATGTCGATCGTGCCGCCATTGCTGGTGGTATCGATTGTCAAGGTATTCACCGAGCGCGTCGTCAACGCCCCCGCATTGGTCCAAGTAAGTATGCCGCTAGAATAGGTGCTCCCGCGAGTAGTGAAATTGGTTGTCGACGTGTTGGAAGAGGTCGTGAGCGTCGTCGCCGCCGTCTCATCAGCGTAGCGGGAGATGGCCACGCTGGAACCGGCAGCGCGCGTGGCGAAACCCGTGACGCCTGAATTATCCTTCACGAACATCCAGCCGTAGATACCGTTCGCAAGGGCGGTGCCGGTCGTGGCATTAGCCGTCACCACCGAGCGCGTCCCCGTATTCGCGGAAGAATAATCGATCAGGACGGTGGAACCGGCGCCGCGAGTCCAGGCGTCTCCAAGGGTCAGCGTAGTGCTGGTTCCGCCGTTCGGATCGATGGAAATGACGCTGTGCGTGGCGGCGGTGGTCGTCAACGCCCCCATCGTCTGCGTCGAAGTGCCGGTAGAGCTTCCGCGGACGGACAGGATACCGACATTGGAAGTGGATCCCAAGGTGAGGGCGGAAGAAGCGCTGACAATCCCCGTCGACAAGCCGGCAAGATTGAGGACCAGGGTGCCAGCCGAGATCGTCGTGGTGCCAGTATAGGTACTCGCCACGGTTCCGGCCAACTCCATCGAGCCCGTACCGGCCTTGGTGAGACCGAAGGTGAGTCCGGTTATCGGCGCAGAGATGGTAAGCTCCGAGGCACTGGCAGGAACGGTGAAGCTGTCGCCAATCGTGAAAGTGCGTGCAGCGGACATCGCGATCGAGCCGCCGGTCGTGGAGGTGATCGTGGCAGCCTGTGCCTGAGTATAGCCGTTGAGCGAGACATTGCCCCCCAAGGTCAGGGTTCCGGCGCCGAGGCTGACCGTGGCCGAAGTGTGGATCTGGCTGGATCCCCCGTAGAATGACAGGGAGTTCAGTGTCTGGTTATAGCCATTGAGGTCGAGGCCATAGGGTATCGTGCCACCCGTGCTAGCAAATGCAAAACCAGTTATAGGCAGTGCACCATTGACCCCCAGCTGGATCGTTCCACCCTTGATCGAGGTGCTTCCCGTCCATTGCGGCGAGGCTCCCGAAAGCGTCAGGATGCCGGTGCCGTTCTTTTCAAGGATAGCACCAAAGGCTCCCGAGAACGTGCCCGAGAACGTCGTGCTGGTGTTATCGTAACCTACCGAAAGAGTCGGGGTGCCAGAACTGACACTCACAGAACCGGCGCCAGCCAACGAGCCGATGGACGTGCTGAAGCTGACCAGATTCAAAGTCGCGCCAGTGTCCACCGTGACGGGGACGCTGTTACCTAGGGTCGTTGTACCGTTTCCGGCGGTGCTTGCCACCCCCATCTGGAGGATGCCTTTTGCAACCCTAACCGGGCCGCTGAAAGTGTTGGTGGCAAGCGACAGGATCAAGGTGCCGTCACCATCTTTTTTGAAACCTCCCACACCGCTGATGACTCCCGGGATGGTCAAAGCCTGCCCCAAAGTAGAGACATCGATCGTGGCCTGACCGCCGACCAACGTGAAAGTATGGCTATTGGTGGTCGTACCAGCGGCCAGCGAAGCGGTATTGCCGGTATACTGCAACGTCGCCCCGTCGCGCAGGGACACGGCGGTAGCGACACCTAAGCCGAGCACGCCGGCTCCGGTTGCACCCGCATTGCTGAAGCTCAGTATCCCGCCGTTGACATAAACCGCACCGGTGAAGGTATTCGCTCCGGAGAGAATCAACTTGCCCGTCCCGGCCTTGGTCAGCACTTGCAAACCGTTTCCGGTTCCGATGATGGCGCTGATGGTCAGCACACCCGATCCGTACGTGGTGACGATCAATTCGGAATTGGTGGCTATCCCGCTGTTCAAGGCACCGGTGCTGCTGCTGATCGTGTAATCGTTGGCACCGGTGAAGAGAAGACCGCCGTTCGTGAGGATGAGGTTATTGGCGCCGAGGGCCAACGTCTGTCCGGTGGCGCCAGCATCAATCTTCAGGGAGTTCGTAATCCAGGCGGCTCCCCCGGTCGTGGTCTCGCTGGCGGTGGTGGAAGAAATTCTCGAATTGGAGGTATTCGTTCCCGCAGGCGTCGTTCCGGCGATATCCGTGTAGCTAGAATAAGCCACCGCAGCGGTTGTCGTGCCCGTATTAGCCGCCCAATTATAAGTAGACCCATCGGTGAAAACCGCGCCGCCGCTCAACGTGGTGGCCGTGTTCATCGCGGTCCCCAGCTTGACGATTGTGTTGGCCGGGGCGTTGATCAGCAAAGCTCCGCCAGCAGACCTCGTATACGTTCCGAGGGTCAAGGTGGTACCCGAAGCATCCCCTGCGGTCATGATGATGGAACCGCCGCCAGGCCCTACCGTCAAGTTACCCAATGTCTGGGAGACCGCGAGTCCACTCTTCCCGATCACTTCCAGATTACCACCGGAGATGGATGGCGCCGAAGACGCCAACATGCTGGTCAGGGATCCGCCGGTAAAATCGAGTCTGAGCGCGCCGCCGTTGATGATGGTTGCTCCCGTGTAAGTGCTCGCCGCCGTAGGTGCAAAGATTAAGGTGCCGCCGCCGATCTTGGTGATAGAGATGTTCGCTGCGGTAACCGGGGTAATACGCCCGGTAAAAGTGGTGTTCCCGGTGGCGTCATTCCGGCCGATCGTGAGCACGCGAGAGGTGTTCAGCAGATTGGTGACATCCCCGGCGCCGGCCAGCGAGCCGATCGTGATGGCGGCGTTCAGGTCGAGCGCCCCTCCGGAATTCACGGTGACGGCGGAACGAACCGGGAGTCCGGATGTAGAAGAGATTCTCAGCCAACCGCCGTTGATCGTGGTCGTGCCAGAGTAGGTGTTGGAAGCGTTCAGGACAGTGATTCCTGCGTCGTTCTTGGTCAGGCCGCCACTGGTGGAGATTATCCCGTTCACAAGAATGGAGCCCGTGGAGACGGCCCCCGTGCCTGCGAACGTAATGCTGGAATTCAACGACCGGATGCCGCCGTTCAGTGTCAGCGTGCCGAGGGTATCGCTGTTCGTGATGGTCAGGCTGTCGTTGAACTGGAAACTCGTGTAGATCGAATCGGCAGCGGCGCCGGTCTTCGTGATCGCCGCCGAGCCCGATGCGACGTCGAAGATGAAGTATGCGCTGTTCGCGAAAGAGCCGCCGTTGCTGGCACCGTAATTAGAACCGCCCGAGTTGAGGGTGAAAGAATTCGAGCCATCGCTGTCGCCGATGTTCAACGACCCAAGAGTGATCAGCCCGTTGAGGTTGACGCTCACCGAGCCGGAGATATTGTTCGTCAGGTTGGCGGTATCCCCAACGGCGTTGGGGTAAGCCGAGGTGCTCCAATTGCTGGCGTAATCCCACCCGTAAGCGCCGGTCGCCGTCTGATTCCAGCTGAGATTCGCGGCCTTGGCTTTCGGCGCAGTCGACACGGCCACGCCGAGCAACGCCGCGGCCACCATAAGGGAGGCGCGCGACAAAGCTCCGCGTGTGGGCTGTCGACGGGGTTCGGACATTCTACTGTGTCAGTTTATTAACAAATGGGAAAACTCGGGGCAGGGGCCACGAGTCGAATGGGGTGTAAGGGTACTAGGCGATTCCACCTAATAGATACCCCTCAGGCAAGGCAGAATCCCGCTAAGGTGCATTTAAAGGTCGGGTTACGGAAAGAGGGTGATCGGAAGGACGACCGACCCCACCCTTCCGGCACCCCCAGGGCCTATCGAAGGGTGCCATTTTGTCTATTTTTAGACATAATGCGTTTATTTTATGTAAAACTGTGATTGATAAGGTTTTAAGATGAAAAATGAGTGGGTCCGTTGACCAGCTGGCCAGTTGACAAGGAATGCCATGGGTAGAGGCGGTTAGCGGTTGGCGGATGGGACAACATTTTCTGGGAATCTGCCCGGGAGCCCGAAGCCGATGGCCGATGGCTGAAACGCCAATTCCTGAGGGGCCGATGCCCTGGTGGCCGTCACCCGACACCCGAGAACGGGTGGAATCGTTGGATAGTTGAATGGTTGAATCGAAAAGGAGGCAAAGCCCGCAGGGCGCAGCACTCCCTCCAGCCAACCATCCAACAAATCAACCGATCAACGGCTCCGCCAACCCCACCTTTGCACAAGCCGCAGGCCGATTTGCACTTTTGCACACTAGGTCAGCACGCAGTGCTGACCCTACCCCTACCCCACCCTCCCCGTCTCCCTGACCCTGCTGCCGTATTCCGTAAACTTGGCTTTGATCTCGTCCCGGACCCGGCGGAATTCGGCCAAGACCTGCTCCTCGGTGCCCTGGGCATGCGCAGGATCATCGAAACCCCAATGAAAACGGGCTAATTGGCCCGGATACATGGGGCAGACCTGGTCGGCATTGCCGCAGACAGTAATGACGGCGTCGATCCGACGCGTCAGGAACTCGTTCATGTGCTTGGAGGTATGCGCGGAGAGATCCACGCCGGCCTCGGCCATGACTTTGACCGAAAGGGGATGCACATAACCCGCGGGCTTGGAGCCGGCGCTGAAGACGTCGGCCGCCTCGCCGACCGCGGCTCTCAGAAAACCTTCGGCCATATGGCTCCGACAGGAATTACCGGTGCAGAGGACCAGGATGGCGGGCTTGGAACTCATCGTGGCGAAGCCACGAGGATTAGGGGACAAGTGGGCACGGGGGCAAGGAGGTAGGGACGGCTCTCCGAGCCGTCCGTCCACAAAAGTGCGGCGGGCTCGGAGAGCCGCGCCCTACCTAGGGGGCACCTAGGTCAGCACGCAGTGCTGACCCTACCCAAAGACAGGCGGATGCGATGTCATCGCATCCCTACCCCGCCACCTGCCACCTGGGGCTGCCACCCGCCACCCGTAGTTCGGTTGAATCGTTGGATGGTTGAATGGTTGGATAGATTAAGACCAAAGCCCGCAGGGCGTCGCACTCCCTCCAGCCAACCATCCAACAAATCAACCGATCAACGGCTCCGCCAACCCCACCTTTGCACAAGCCGTAGGCCGATTTGCACTTTTGCACCTAGGTCAGCACGCGGTGCTGCCCCTACCCGATACTCGATACTCCAAACTCCATACTCGAAAACAACTCCCCCACTGCCACTCTCCCGCCCATGTCCGAGTCCCTTCTGACCCTTCGTGAAAGCAAGACCTCCCCGGTCGGCTCTCGTTTCCAGGCCATCTGCGCCCTGGGAGAAATCGCCACCAAGACCGCGAAGACCGGTTCGACCTATTATGAAGCGGTCATCGCCGACGCGACCGACGACATCAAGATCCGCGTTTTTGGCGATTCACCGGTGAAGCCGGTCCTGACGAGCCTCAAGGCCGGCGCGATCGTCCGCGTGGGCGGAACGGTCAGCGATTTCAACGGCCGCCCTGACCTGAAGGTCGACTCGCTCACGCCGATCACCGACGCGGAACGCGCCGACCCAGCGATCATGGGCAAGCTCACGCCGGTGTCGCAACACGACCCGGTGAAGATGAAGGCCGACCTCCTTGACATCGTCTCACGCATCCCGCACGCCGGTCTCCGCGCGACGGTCGAGTCCGCCCTCGAAGAACACGGCGAACGTTTCTACGAAGCCGTCGCCGCGCTCGGTATGCACCACGCCTACCGCCACGGCCTGCTCGAGCACACGCTCCGCATGGCTAAGTGCGCCGAAGCCCTCCTGCCCCTCTACCCGAAGGTCGACCACGCGCTCTCCGTCGCCGGCATCGTCCTGCACGACATGGGTAAGGTCCAGGAATACTCCCGCCTCGAACCCGGCATGGCCAAGGCCAGCTTCACGCGCGCAGGCAATCTCCACGGCCATCTCGTGCTCGGAGCCTTCATGGTGCGCACGCACGGCACGAAGGTCGGCTTGGAAGCTTCGCTGATGGAACGTCTCGAGCACATCCTGCTCAGCCACCACACGATGCGCGAATACGGCGCCTGCGCCACGCCCTCGACGCCGGAAGCGGTCTTTGTCGCCCGCATCGACGACCTGGACGCGAAACTCTCGGCGGTGGAAGAAGAACTCCGCAAGGCCCCGCCCGGCGCCGAGTTCATGCCATTGCGCGCGATCGATGGCCAGCTGCTGATCACGCCTCCGAAGACCGGAGCGTAAGCCATGGACGTCCGGGAGCTGGATTTCGACCTCCCGCCCGCACGCATCGCCGCGGAGCCTTCACCGCGTCGCGACGGCTCGCGCCTGCTCGTGGTGCGTCGCGCCACGCGCACAATCGAACACCGCCTCTTCTCCGAACTGCCTGACCTGCTCCCGCTGGGCACGGTGCTCATCCGGAACAACGTCACGGTGCTCAAGGCCCGCCTCTTCGGCGTGCGCCCGACCGGCGGCAAGGTCGAGTGCCTGCTGCTGCGTCCGACTTCCAACCCGCTCGAATGGTGGTGCATGCTGCGCCCGGGCAAACGCGCTTCGGACGCGTCCGGATTTTCCATCGAGGGACGTCACGCCGTCGCGGTCGAGACGAAGAACGGTGAATACCGCGTGCGCTTCACGCTGCCCGCGGGCGAGACCGTCGGCCAGCTTGCGGAACGCGTCGGCGAACTCCCGCTCCCGCCTTACATCGTGGAAGCGCGCAAGGACCGCGGGCTCGCTCCGGCCGATGACGCCGCGCGCTACCAGACAGTGTATGCCGATCCGTCGTCGGCCCGCGCCGCCGCCGCGCCGACCGCTGGCCTGCACTTCACGCCCGAACTCCTGGCGACGCTGAAAGCCCGCGGACATGACGCCTTCGACCTCGTACTGGATGTCGGTCCGGGCACGTTCCAGCCGGTGTCGGTCGCGAACCTGAACGATCACGTCATGCACTCGGAGGCGTATCGCATTCCAGCGACCACGATGCAGGCGCTACTCACGCGTCGCCCGCGCCTCGCGGTCGGCACGACCTCAGTCCGCGCGAGCGAAGACGCCTTCCGCAAGACACACGGCTTCGCGCATGAGGGGGATTTTGTTTCGGATGCTTCGCTGTTCATCCGCCCAGGTGATACCGTCGGTTGCTGCGAGCACCTGCTCACGAATTTCCATCTGCCCCGCTCCACCCTGCTCTGCCTCGTGGCCGCGTTCCTCACGCCCGGCGATCCATCCGGCCTCGCCTGGCTGAAAGAAATCTACGCCGAAGCGATTCGGGAAGAATATCGGTTTTTCAGTTACGGGGATGCGATGGTCATACTTTAGGTGGTAGCGGTTAGCGGTTAGCGGTTGGGAAAAATATTTCGGGTGGCGGGTGGCGGGCACGGGAACCGGGAGTTCAGGTGCCAGCCGTCCGGGTGTCGGCCGCAGGATCCTGAAGCCGGCAGCCGATGGCCGAAACGCCGACACCTGAATGGCCGATGCCCTGGTGGCCGTCACCCGTCACCTGAGAATGAATCCCCCAGCCAATCATCCGGTATCCGGTCTCCCTTTGAGTTCACCCCATGCCTCGGGGTAGGGACGCGATGACATCGCGTCCGCTTGCGAGCGTAAGCGGGAGGTCGATGTGCCTAGCTAAGGCCCGACGACTTACCCTCCGAGGTTTCGAACGGATGCGATGTCATCGCATCCCTACCCGCCACCTGCCACCCGGGGCCGTCACCCGTCACCTGAGAATAGATACAGCTATGTCGTGACGCGGTCCCGACCCTACCCACTATAGGTGATAGCGGTTAGCGGTTGGCGGTTAGGAGCACATTTTCCGGGAGTCGGCCGCAGGATCCTGAAGCCGGCAGCCGATGGCCGAAACGCCGACACCCGTCACCTGAGAACGGGTTGAATCGTTGGATCGTTGAATGGTTGGATAGATTAAGACCAAAGCCCGCAGGGCGCCGCACTCCCTCCGGCCAACCATTCAACAAAACAACCGATCAACAGCTCCGCCAACCCCACCTTTGCACAAGCCGTAGGCCGATTTGCACTTTTGCACTTAGGACATCACGCGGTGCTGCCCCTACCTCCTGCTTCGCAGCAGTTCACCCTGCCAGCGGACCCCCGCGCAAGTTCAGCTTGCGCTCACTTCCCATTCACCAACCACCTCATCGCGGCGAGCTCACCTTCGGATTTCATTTTCTCGAGATACTGCGCCTGCGTGGGCTCATCGGCGGAGGCGAACTTTTCGGTGAAGGCCGTGGTCAAGGAACGCACTTCCATGAGCTTGGCGTCGAGCGCCTCGAGTCGCTCGCCGGCCGTCTGTCCGCCCGGGCCGGCCTGCGTGAGCGGATCGAGCTGCTGAAGGAATTGACGCTCGATGCTGACGCCCATGAGCTGGTCGATGAGATACGGGCCTTGGTCCTGGATCCGCTGGCCGAGCGTGAGGCCGATGATGACCGTGGGCTCGGCGGCGTCGAAGTCGGCCGTGCGGATGAATTCCTGCTGCAAGGAAAGGAGGCTCTTCGACACTTCCATCAACGGCTGGGCGCGCGGGACGGTGAGCGCGAACATCGCGGCGCCCGCCGCCGCCGTCGGCTCGTAGCCGGCCTCGAGGTAGGCTTGCTCCGAGCCGGCCACGAGTTGCTGCGAGTAGTCGGCGAAGAGCGGGTTTTCCAATGATTGAACGAGCGCCGCGCCCGCCGCCGCGCCGTCACCCGTCAGGAAAGCCTGATGGGCGGCAAGAAAGTCGCCGAGCGAATTACCGGGCGCGGCCTCACGGAAGGCGGCGACCGCGGCCGACTTCTCCTCGGGCGTCTCACCGCGCAGCGCGAGCTCGAGCTGTGCGGCCGGATTCTTAGGGTCGGCTTTAACGGCCTCACGCGCGAAGGTGAGGTCGTTCAGTAGCCGCGAGGCGACGAGCAGATTCGTGGTGCTGCGGCCTTGGTTCTTCAGGAATGCTTCGACCTCGAGCTGGTTGAGCTTCGGCACTTTGCCCGCCAGCAACTCCTTGATCGTGACACCGGTGCGTTTGGGCGGATCTTTCAACTGCGGGATGATGTCCGCCGCGGAGCGCGGCTTGATCGCCGGCTCAGTTTTGGCCGCGACTTCGACCGGCTTGCGCAGCAGTTCCCACTTCTTGCCGCGCACGACCCAGACGCCCACGGCCACGAGGCCAAGGACGACGGCATAGGTCAGGACGCGGCGCAGGGGCATTGGGCTGAGACAGTAGGGGGCAAGTGGACACGGGGGCAAGGGGAACGAAAACAAAGGGGGCATGCTGGCATGGGGGAACGGCTGCGAAGCAGGACGACATTTCGGGTGACAGGTGACGGGCACGGGAGCCGGGAGTTCAGGCGCCGGCCGTTCGGGGATCAGCCGCGGGATCCTGAAGCCGATAGCCGAGGGCCGAAACGCCGACACCCGAATGGCCGATGCCCCGGTGGCCGTCACCCGACACCTAAGAATAGATACAGCTATGTCGTGACGCGGTCCCGACCCTACCTCGGTACAGGCGGATGCGATGTCATCGCATCCCTACCAAACAAAAAGGACGCCCGCAGGCGCCCTCTTATTTCCCCCATGTCACCGTGCCCCCTTGCCCACGTGCCCACGTGACCCTCGCGATCGTTCTACGATCGCGTTAGATCTTCTCCAACGACCAGGGCTTGCGGAGTTCGCGCGAGAGCATCGCGGTCGCGCCGGCGTCGTCGACGAACTTGCCCGCGGCACCATCGAACTTGAGCTTACGTCCGGTGAAGATCGCGGCGTTACCGAGGTGGCCGATCGTCGTGGTGTGATGCGCGGCCATGACGTGCGAGATCGGGCGGCGGCGCGACTGCACGCAGTCGACGAATTCCTGATAATGGTCGGTCGTACCGGGGCAGCGCCAGGCGTCCGGACCAAGGTCCTTCTCCCAGAGTCCCGGGATGGAGCACTCCTGCTTTCCGCGGGTGACGAAGAGTTCACCCTTCTCGCCGATGAAGCGCATGCCCATGAAGGAGCTGCTGACCGACATGTGGAAACCGTCGGCGTAGGTGACGGTGTAATCGTATTTCCCGTGGGTGTTCCACGGGGCTTCGCGCAGTTCGCCCGTGCCTTCGACGGCGACGGGATATTCGGCGTCCTTGCCCATCGCCCAGGCGGCGATGTCGGGATGGTGGCAGACCCAATCCAGCAGCATGCCGCCGCCGAAGTTGGTGTGCCAGCGCCAATGGAAGTGGAAGACGCGCGGGTCGAAGGCGAACTCGGAGGAAGGGCCGACCCACATGTCGTAATCGACTTCGGCCGGAGCCTTTTCGCCGGGCTGCGGGGCGGGGGGCATGGTCTGCTTGTTCGGGCCCGTGCCGACCTCAACCTTGAGGATCTTGCCAAGCATGCCATTGCGCACGAGTTCGACGCCGCGACGGAAATTAGGGGTGGAGCGCTGCCACATGCCCGTCTGCCAGACGCGGCCGTTCTCCTTCACCGCGTCGGCGATGGCCTTGCCTTCGGCCCAGGTCTTCGCGAGCGGCTTCTCGCCGTAGACATCAATGCCCGCGCGAAGGAGCGCGCAACTGATGACGCCGTGCCAGTGGTCCGGCAGGCCGTGGACGGCGGCGTCGGGCTTCTCTTTGGCGAGGAGCTCGCGGAAATCGGTATACTGCTTCGGGGCGGCCATGCCTTTCTTCACGACGTTCTCGGAAGCAGTCTTCAGCACGCGGCGATCGACGTCGCACACCGCGATGACCTGGACGCCGGCCTTGGACATCAGCTGGCGCATGTCACCGCCGCCTTGGGCCTTGAGGCCGATTCCCACGAGCTGGAGGCGATTGCTCGGAGCGACCGTGCCATCCTTGCCGAGTGCGGAGGCGGGGATGATGGAGGGGAAACCGAGAACGGCGCCGGCAAGGGCGGCATTCTTCAGGAAAGAACGGCGGTCGAGTTTGGACATTGAGTCAGGGGTAGGGGTAGGACAGGAGTAACGGGGGAAACGTTCCGAGGAAAGGAGGGATTGGGATTTCGAGGACACGAGGGCCGGAGGGCAGGAGGGCTAGAATAATGGAGTTGATCGGTTGATCAGTTGAATGGTTGGCCAGAGGGAGTGTGGCGCCCTGCGGGCTTTGGTCTTAATCTATCCAACCATTCAACGATCCAACGATTCAACCCGTTCTCAGGTGACGGGTGACGGCCATCGGGAAATCGGCCATTCGGGTGTCGGCATTCCAGCCATCGGCTACCGGCTCCGGATTCCCGCGGCCGACATCCTAACGACTGGCGCCTGAACTCCCGGCTGCCGTGCCCGTCGCTTGTCACCCGGAATGGCTTTGTCTTGGGTAGGGCCGACCATCCTTGGTCGGGCGCGGCCAAGCAGGGATGCTTGGCCCTACCAACAGAATGCCTCTGCCTCGCAGCAGTTCACCATGCCAGCAGGCCCCCTCTGTCTCTTGTCCCCTTGCCCTCTCCTACCCCAACCCCTATCCCTACCCCTACCCCTGATTCACATATGCTCCGCTCCCTCCTCGCTCTCCTCCTCGCTTCGGTGGTCGCCCTCGCCGCCGAACCCAACCGCGCCCTGGTCTTCTCGAAGACCGCCGGCTTCCGCCACAAGGACTCGATTCCGCTCGGTAATGAACTGCTCGCGAAGCAGTTCAAGGCCGCCGGCCTCGAAGTCGACATCACCGAAGACGCTTCCGTCTTCACCGCCGAGAATCTCGCGAAATACCGCGCGGTCGCCTTCATGAGCACCACCGGTGACGTCATGGGTGATGTCGTGGCGAAGGACGCTTCCAAAGAAGCCAAGGATGCCGCTGCACAGGCCGCCCTGCCCCGCCGCGCCGCCTTCCAGGCTTGGCTCGAGAACGGGGGCGCCTTCGTGGGCGTGCACGCCGCCTCCGACGCTGGTGCGGCCGAGAAATACTGGCCTTGGTTCGCGAACATGATCGGCGGACTCTTCAACGGCCACCCCGCCCAGCAGGTCGCGATCCTGCGTCCGCTCGTCAAGGACCACCCCGCCAACCTGCACCTCGGAGCGGAATGGAAGCGTAAGGACGAGTGGTACGGCTTCAAGAATCTCGCCGCCGATAACACGGTGCTTCTCGAGATCGACGAGAAGTCCTACTCCCCGGTCAAGGGCAAGGAGATGGGCGACCATCACCCGATGACCTGGTGCAAGGACGTCGGCAAGGGCCGCATGTTCTACACCGCCCTCGGCCACACCAAGGAATCCTTCTCAGAGCCCGAGTTCATCCAGCACCTCAACGGCGGGGTGGTTTGGGTGCTTAAAAAGTAAGCGTCGCGGCGGGGCCGCGAGGGGACATGCTGGCATGGTGATCTGCTGCGAAGCAGAGTGAAAGGGCGCCTACGGGCGCCCTTTTTGTTTGGGTAGGGCCGACCATCCTTGGTCGGCCGTGCGGCCAAGCAGGGATGCTTGGCCCTACCTCGATACAGGGACTCAAAGGGAAACCGGAGACCGGATGGTGTGCTGGGGGATTCATTTCAGGTGACAGGTGACGGCCACCGGGGCATCGGCCATTCGGGGCCCGGCGTTTCAGCCATCAGCCATCGGCTCCAGGGGCCCGCGGACGATCCGAAATTGGGGTTGCTGCTTCGCAGCGTGCCAGCGTGTCCCCTCGCGGCCTCCGGCCGCGCTTGCTTCGCAGCGGTTCACCCTGCCAGCAGAACCCCAACGCACGCGTAGCGTGCGCTTACTTCACTCCTTCGAGCTTCTTGATCAGGCGGCCGAGGGCGCCCTTGGTCGTCTCGTTCGTGACGGCTTTCTCGGCGTCGCGCAGGGCGGCGAGATCCGACGGCTGGGCGAGCTTGAGCAAGGCCTTCTGGCATTCAAGGCGCATGGGCTCTTCCTTGACCGCGACGCACAGGGCGCCGGCGACGGAGCGGAGATTACGGCCGACCGCGGCCTTGATGAGCGCACTGCGCGCGGAGACGTCGGCCTTGGTGTCGCTGATACCGGCAACGAACGCGTCCGTCACGCCGGGGCCGGCGACCTTCACCAGCGCGTCCTGGATGTTTTCCGCAAGGGCCTCGTCCTTCGCCAGCGAAGCGAGCAACGGCACGGCCTTGGCGCCGCCAATCTCGGCAAGGGCGAGCGCAGCCGGAACGCGAAGCGGGGACTGGGGATTAGAGGCCAGTGCGGCGACCTGCGCGGTCGCGCCGGAGGCCTTTGCTTCGGCGAGCGCGGAGAGGAGGAGCTTGGCGGTCTCGACGTCGGTCGAGCCAAGCAGCGCGGCGACTTCGCCGGTAAGCGGAGAGGTCGGTTCGTCGACTAGGCGTTCGCGGACATCATCAACCGCGGCGAGTCGCACGGCAGCGGAAGCATCGGCCTTCTTCAGCGCATCGATGGACTTCGAGGTGCCTTTGCGGAAATCCTTGAGTGCGGCCGTGTAGGCGGCGTGATCGACCGCCGGACGTTCGGCAGCGAGCAGCGAAGCGGCGAAGAGGAGGATGAGAAGGGAGCGGAGCATGTGTCAATCAGGGGTAGGGGTAGGGATAGGGGTTGGGATAGGAGAGGGCAAGGAGGCAGGGGCGCGACGGCGTCGCGTCCGTTCGCAAAGAATGCATAGATGTGCCGGGCAAGTTATCGAACTCTGTCACGTCCATCCGCCCACGGACGCCACGCAGTGGCGCCCCTACCCATGTGAGGTGATAGCGGTTAGCGTTTGGCGGTTAGGAGCACATTTTCCGGGAATCAGCCGCAGGATCCTGAAGCCGATGGCTGATGACCTGGAGGCCGACACCCGTCACCTGAGAATGGAGGCAACTAGGTCAGCACGCAGTGCTGACCCTACCTCGATACAGGCGGATGCGATGTCATCGCATCCCTACCCAAACAAAAAGGGCGCCCGTAGGCGCCCTCTTCACTTCCCCTTGTCACCGTGTCCCCTTGCCCACGCGTCCCCTCGCGGGCTTCGCCCGCATTAGTAACGATAACTATCCGGCTTGAACGGGCCGGACTGCTTCACGCCGATGTAGGCGGCCTGTTCCTTCGAGAGCTTGGTCAGCTTGGCGCCGAGCTTGCCGAGGTGGAGACGGGCGACTTCTTCGTCGAGGTGCTTCGGGAGGACGACGACGCCAGGCTTGGCCTGCGCGCGGGTCTCCCAGAGGTGCAGCTGAGCGAGGACCTGGTTGGTGAACGAGGTCGACATCACGTAGCTCGGGTGGCCGGTGGCGCAACCGAGGTTCACGAGGCGGCCTTCGGCAAGCATGTAGAGCTGGCGGCCGTCCTTGAACGTGTAGCGGTCGACCTGCGGCTTGATGGTGTCCTTCTTCACGCCCTTGAACGAGTTGAGGCGCGTGACCTGGATCTCGTTGTCGAAGTGGCCGATGTTACAGACGATCGCCTGGTCCTTCATCTTGGTCAGGTGCTCGAGCGTGATGATGTCCTTGTTGCCCGTGGCGGTGACGTAGATGTCGGCCTTGCCGAGGGTATCCTCGACGGTGACGACGCGGTAGCCTTCCATCGCGGCCTGGAGCGCGCAGATCGGGTCGATCTCGGCGATCTGAACGGTGGCACCGAGGCCGCGGAGCGACTGGGCCGAGCCCTTGCCGACGTCGCCGTAACCGATGACGAGGGCCACCTTGCCCGCGACCATGACGTCGGTCGCGCGCTTGATGCCGTCGACGAGCGATTCGCGGCAGCCGTAAAGGTTGTCGAACTTCGACTTCGTGGCGGTGTCGTTGACGTTGACCGTGGGCACGAGGAGGGAGCCCTCTTCGAGCATGCGGTAGAGACGCTTGACGCCGGTGGTGGTCTCTTCCGAGACGCCCTTCCAGCTCTTCACGACCTTATGCCAGTGGCCGGGCTTCTGCTTGGCGACCTTCTTGAGGAGGTCCTTGATGATCTGTTCTTCTTCCGATTCGGAAGCGGACCAGGCCCACTTCGAACCGTTCTCGAGCTCGTAACCCTTATGGATGAGGAGCGTGGCGTCGCCGCCGTCGTCGACGATCAGTTCAGGTCCGTCGCCGGTGGGCCAGGTGAGCGCCTTCATGGTGCACTCCCAATACTCGACGAGGTTCTCGCCCTTCCAGGCGAAGACCGGGATGCCGGCCTTCGCAATCGCGGCAGCGGCGTGGTCCTGTGTGGAGAAGATATTGCACGAGGCCCAGCGCACGTCGGCGCCGAGGTCGACGAGCGTCTCGATGAGGACGGCCGTCTGGATGGTCATGTGCAGCGAACCCGAGATGCGCACGCCCTTGAGGGGCTTGCGCTTGCCGTGCTTGGCACGCAGGGCCATCAGGCCCGGCATCTCGTGCTCGGCGACCTGGAGCTCCTTGCGGCCCCATTCGGCGAGGCCGAGGTCCGCTACTTTGAAATCAGAGAATTTTTTGGGCATGAGAGTGAGGGACAAGAGTTGGGGTATCGAGTATAGGGGATAAGTTACTTGCTGAGGGCCTTGTGGAAGGCGGCGAGCTTCGAGGTGACTTCCCAAGGCAGACCCTTCTTGCCGAAGTGGCCGTAGTGGGTGGACGCACGGTAGATCGGGCGACGCAGGTCGAGCTGTCGGATGATCTCGGCCGGATTGAAGAGGAACGTCGCCTTCACCGCGGCGAGGATCTGTTCGTCCGAGATTTCGCCCGTGCCGAAGGTGTCGAGGTGGATGCTGGTCGGCTCCGGATGGCCAATCGCGTAGGCGACCTGGAGTTCGCAGCGTTCGGCAGCGCCAGACGCGACGATGTGCTTGGCAACCCAGCGGGCCATGTAGGCCGCGGAACGGTCGACCTTGGTCGGATCCTTGCCCGAGAAAGCACCGCCACCGTGGCGGCCCATGCCTCCGTACGAGTCGACGATGATCTTACGGCCGGTGAGGCCGCAATCGCCCTGGGGACCGCCGACGACGAAGCGTCCGGTCGGGTTGATCAGGTATTCGGTCTTCTTGCCGACGAGTTCCTTCGGGAGGGACTTGCGGATGACCTGCTCGATGCAGAACTTCTCGATCTGGCGATGGGAGACGTCGGCGGTGTGCTGGGTTGAGATAACCACGTTCTCGATAGCGACCGGACGGCCGTCTTCGTAGCGTACGGCGACCTGCGACTTGCAATCAGGGCGAATCCACTCGGTGCCCTTCGCGCCGGACTTGCGGAGGCGGGCCAGCTCGCGGTTGAGGCGGTGGGCGAACATCACCGGGGCCGGCATCAGCTCGGGGGTCTCGGTGGTGGCGTAGCCGAACATGATGCCTTGGTCGCCGGCGCCCATCTTGGCGTGCTTCTTGCCTTCGGCCTTACGTTCGTCGACGCCTTGGGCGATGTCGGGGGACTGCTTCGTGAGCAGGTTGGTGATGAAGACCTTGTCGGCGTGGAAGACATCGTCGTCGTTCACGTAGCCAATCTCGCGGATCGCGGCGCGGACGACTTCCTCGAAGTTGACCTTCGCCTTCGTGGTGAGTTCGCCGGCGATGACGACGTGGTCGCTCTTGACCAAGGTCTCGCACGCGACGCGGGAGAAACGGTCCTGCGCGTAGCAAGCGTCGAGGACGGAATCCGAGATGCTGTCGGCAACCTTATCAGGGTGGCCCTCGCCGACGGATTCGGACGAGAAGATGTAGGAGGCATGGGAGGCCATAAGGTCAGGGAAACAAAAGGGTAACCAAGGGGAAGGCAAGTAGGTATCCAAGTATCCAGATAGGAGGATATGTCATAGGGCAGCCCAAACCCACCCCTTCGGGTGATGGCGATTAGCGATAGGAAACCCATTTCAGGTGACGGGTGACAGGCACGGGAGTCGGGAGCTCAGATACCAGCCGTTCGGGGGTCAGCCGCCGGGATCCCGAAGCCGACAGCCGATGGCTGAAACGCCGGTTGCTGAATGGCCGATGCCCCGGCGGCCGTCACCCGGCACCTGAGAACGGGTTGAATCGTTGGATGGTTGAATCAAAAAGGAGGCAAAGCCCGCAGGGCGCTGCACTCCCTCCAGCCAACCATCCAACGATTCAACCAATCAACGGGGTAGCAACCACCCGCCATTTGCACCTTTGCACAGGCCGCAGGCCGATTTGCACTTTTGCACCTAGGTCGTGACGCGGTCCCGACCCTACCTCGATACAGGCGGATGCGATGTCATCGCATCCCTACCCAAACAAAAAGGGCGCCCGTAGGCGCCCTCTTCACTTCCCCGATACTCTATACTCGGGACTCGATACTCTCAGCGCGGCTTCGCCGCGTTACCCCCCGATCGACTTGAGCGTGACGAGATACTCGATGAGCGAGGTGAACTCTTCGACGGTGAGACCCGCAGCGAGGCCGACCGGCATCATCGACTGGGGGAGGTGTTTCTCTTCTTTCACGTCGTCGCGCTTCAGTTTGAAGACCTGACCGGCGATATTGCGGAGGGTAATCACACCGTCGGCTTCGGCGGTGACGAAGCCCATCTGGTCAGGGCCGTTCTTCAACGTGAACACGACGGTCTGGAAGCCTTGGGCGACGACCTTGTTCGGATCCATCACGGACTCGATGAGGTATTCGCGAGGGAACTTCGCGCCGGCGGCGCCGAGATACGGGCCCTTCTGTTCGGCAGCGAGGTCGACGGCGTGACAGGCGACGCAGCCCTGCTGCGTGAACAGACGCTGACCAGTCTTCACGTTACCGCGCCCGTTCAGAGCGGCGGCCGCGACGACCTTGGCGTCGAGCTGGGCGATCTTCTTGCCCTTGCTGGCGGCGGCGAGTTTGCCGGCGGCGAGTGCTTCTTGGGCGGCCTTGATCTGGATGACGTTGTCGCCCTTCATGCCTTCCTTGAGCTGCTTGTCGAAACCCGTCAGGCCGAGGTCGGTGATCGCGTGGAAGAAGCCGATATCACGCGGGTTCTTGTCGACGTGGGCACGGACGTCCTTCTTCTGCTTGTCCTTGGTGAGCGGGCTGCTGAGGACGTTAAGAAGCGCCTTCCACAGGATTGTGGAGGCGGCATCTTCGGCCTTGTTGGCAAGACCGCGGAGCTTGTTCACCTGGTTGCCACGTTCGGCTTCGTAGATGAAGTCGCTGATCGCCTGAGTGGCGGAACCTGGCGCCTTGGCGTCCTTGGACCAGTCGGCGAGGACCTTCACGCGGGCTTCGAGCCCGGCGTCGCCTTCGACCTTGAGTAAGGCCTTATAGCAGTCGATGCGCTCCTCCCACTTGCGGGAGGACTGGAGGGCGGCGTCGACGAGCAAGGCGATGTCGGCCGGACGCAAGGTCTGCGTGGCCATCGCGAGACGGAGCGGGTCGAGGCCTTCGAGTTTGAGCTCGGTGATCGCGATGCGGTTCTTGGCGAGGATCTCGAGCGAAGCCATGCGCAGGTTGCCCGGCAGCTTAGCGTAAGCGGCTTCGATCCCCTGATGGATGCGCGGGGTGGCGGACCAGGCGACGGGCTCGAAGTACGGGCCGCGGTCGTCAGGGCGGGTGCTCCACCAGTCCTTATAGTTCCAGGGCTTCTCGACGTGATAGAGGCGAGCGAGTGCAGAGACTGCGCCGAAACGCACGGCGTCGTCACCGCTCAGGCTGAGGGCGAGGAGTCCGTCGACGGCTTCGTCGGAGTGGATGCCTTGGAGCGCGCGGAAGGCAACGTTGCGCTGGGCCGGATCGGCGATCGCGGCGAGGCAGGCCTTGGCGTTGCCGAGGCGCGCGAGCGCGGCGATGGCGGTGTGCGGTAGGCGGTAGTGTTCACCTTCGCCGAGCTTGGACTCGTCGGCCGGCCACTTACCGGCGGCGGCGAGGATGGCCGGAGCGGCGTCCTTCGCGCCGAGGCGCTGGAGGCCGATGATGGCCTGGAGGCGGACGCGCGGGTCGGCGTCGTTGAGCGAATCGACGAAGAGCTGCACCGGCACGCCTTCGAGCTGCGTGCTGCGGTCGGCGAGCGCGCGTAGGGCGAACTCGCGGACGGCGGCGTCCTTGGCGAGGTCGACGAGCGCGGCGTTGGCCTTGGCGCCGATCAGCTGCTTATAGGTGAAGATTGCGGCGACGCGGGAGTAGACATGCTCGGAAGCGGACTGCGCGAGCGCGAGGACGGGCTCGGCGAGCTCGGCCTTGTTGCGGTCGATGATCTGACGCTGGGTCTCGAGGCGCTGGACGGCGGACTTCGAGGAGAGCTGCTTCACGAGGTCGGCATCGGAGAGCTTGGTGACATCGACATAGACGTTAGGCTTCACGTCCTTGGCGGTGATAAGCTGCACGGTACCGTTGGGGTAGTAGATCGGCTCTTCGACTTCCTTGCCGTCCTTCATGACCTTCCTGGTCTTGGGCTTGCCGTTGCCGAGGTAGTTGAAACCGCCGCCACGCCAGTCAGAAAGGAAGAGGCGGGAGTTACCGTCGACATCGAAGTCGGTGGCGCGGGCGACCTTCTCGAAGACCTCCCACTTCGCCACGAACGTGGCTTCGAAGCGGGTGATCGGATGGAGATAAAGGTTACCGGTCGTCCAATCACAGGTGAAGAGGGATTCGCCGTAGTTGCCGGGGAAGCCGGGCTCGCTCAGGTAGAGGCCGCCGGTGCCGGAACCGCCGCCGTAATCGGCGAGAGGATGCGCAATCTCGTCGTCGAAGTTCTTGTACAGGCGAGGATAGCCAGGATTGGCCAGCGAGGTGAAGTGATGGAAGCGCGTGTTCCAGCCCTTACCGTCGTTGGTGTTGTCGCGGGAGAAGAGGTCTAGGGTCGGGGAGATCGCGATGTCGCAGATGTTGCGGGTCATCTCGGTGTAGACTTCGAGCTCGGTGCCATCGGGGCGGACGCGCATCACGCCGCCGCCGTAGAGGGTCACGCGCTTCTTGTCGCCGAGGCCGATGGCACCGTCATTGTCGCGCAAGAGACCTGCGCCGAAGTCGCCAACGGCGATGTAGAGCCAGCCGTCGATGCCCATGCGGGTTCCGTTGGTGGTGTGGTCGGCGCCGCGCGGGTGCTCGATGCCGCCGCCGAGGCCGTCGACGAGGAGCGTGCGCTCGGTATTGTAGTCAGCCTTACCGTCACCGTTCTTGTCCTGAAACTTGGAGAGGAAAGGCGGGTGGACGAGGTACAGGACGCCACCGACGAAGTGGCCGCCGCGCGGACTCTCGACCTTGGTGTATTCGATCACCTGGTCGGCGACGCCGGCGCCCTTGGTGTCGCGGGCGAGGAGGATGCGGCCCATGCCTGGCGTATGGCCGAGGGAACCATTCTTGTCCGAAGACACGTAGAGGTCGCCATTGGCGGCGGCCGACACGGCGGTCGGATAGATTTCGGGCTCCTGGGCGTTGCCGAGGAACTCGCGGATGACGAACCCTTCCGGCACGGCCTGAGCGGCGGCGGCGAAGAGGAAGAGCGCAAGGGATGAGCGAGGCATGGGGATGCGGGGTAAGAGGATAAGATGTAGGCGTCCGAGCCTTTGTTCCAAGCGGGAAGCGACGGAGGGTGCCATCTTAGCGTCTTGCCCGTCCGCTCCGGCGGGCTAACCCTCCTGCCATGGCCCTTCCGGCGCTCAAGCTCTTCCCCCGTCCGAGGGAACTGACCCTCCGCGGGGGCTGGCTCAAGGTGCCTCCCCTACCCCACCTGACCGCTCTCTTTATAAAGAGCCTGCCTTCGACGATGGCCGAAGCCCACGCGGCCTTGGCGCGGTCGGACGAAGGAGCCTGCCGAATCGTCCACCAGCCCGAGCGCGGTGCTGAGGGCTATCACATCGAAATTCTCACGAGCGGCATCCGCCTCAACGCCGGCGATGCGCACGGCTTGCTCTACGGAGCACAGACGCTTCGCCAGATTGCCGAGCAGTATCCCGACGAGCTACCGCACCTCGTGATCATCGACTCGCCAGACCTGCCCGTGCGCGGCTTCATGCTCGACTGCTCGCGCACACGCGTGCCCACGCAGGCCGAGCTCCTCGCCCTCGTCCGCGCGCTCGGGTGCCTGCGGGTCAATCAACTCCAGCTCTACATCGAGCACACGTTCGCGTTCCCTGGACACGAAGACGCATGGAAGGACGCTTCACCTCTAACGCCGGCCGAGATTCGCGAACTCGACGACGCGTGCGCCACGCTCGGCATCGAGCTCGTCCCCAATCTCAACACCTTCGGCCACATGGAGCGCTGGCTACGCCATCCGCGTTACCGCGCGATGGCCGAATGCCCCGAAGGCTGGATCCACCCGCTGACGGGACAGTTCAAGGAATTCCCGGGCACGCTGCGGCCCGACCAAGCGTCGGTCGACTTCGCAGGCGCATTGCTCGACGGCTATCTACCGAATTTCCGCAGTCGCCAGGTGAATATTGGCGGAGACGAGCCGTGGGAACTCGGCCAAGGCTTCAGCAAGCAGGCCGTCGCCGAACGCGGCAAGCACCGCGTTTATCTCGATCACCTTAAGAAGCTCTGCACTCTCGGCCGCGACCGTGGCCGCACTGTTCAATTCTGGGGCGACATCCTCCTCGAGGATCTTGCGCTCGCGCAGGACGCGCCGGCCGACGCCGTGCCGGTCGTCTGGGGTTATGATGCCGGTCATCCTTTTAAGGAACAGTGCGGACGTCTCCGCGAACTCGGACGCACGTACCTCGTCGCACCGGGCACCAGCGCCTGGCAGAGCTTCACAGGACGCCTCGATAACGCGCTGACGAACCAGGCTGAAGCCGTCGGCGCGGCCGTGCGTCATGGAGCGCGCGGGATCCTGCTCACCACTTGGGGCGACAACGGCCATCACCAACCCTGGCCGACTTCATGGCTGCCCATGGCCGCGGGACTCGCGCAGGCGTGGGGCTTCGCCGCGAACGCCAAGACCGACTTCGCCGCGGGCTGCGCGATCCTCGGCGGACTTTCCCCTGCGGAAGGCAAGGTCGTCGCCGACGCGCTGAGGCAGCTCGGCACGCTCGATGGCAAAATCACCAAGGCGAACCGCAACAAGAGCCTCACGTGGGATTTCCTCACCGCCAAGACCGAGGCGCTCGCGAAGTTCACCGACGGCGTCTCGCTCGCGGAGATCACCGCCTCGCAGGCACATCTCGCAGAGGCCGAAGCACTGGTCGCGAAAATCACCGACCCAACCCTCCGCGAAGAATTGTCGCTCGGTGCCCGTCTCGCCGGCGCTGGCCTGCGGCGCGCCGCCGGCCAACCGATCTCCGCCGAAGAACAGATGCGTCTGAAAAAGGAGTATGAAGTCGCTTGGCTGCGCCGCTCGCGCCCGGGCGGATTACAGGAAAGTGTCGCAGGGTTGTTCGGGTAGGACCGCGCGACGCGCGGCGGGGACCTGCTGGCACGCTGGCATGCTGCGAAGCAACAACCCCAATTTCGGATCGTCCGCGGGATCCTGAAGCAGACAGCCGATGGCCGATAGCCGAAACGCCGAGACCCGAATGGCCGATGCCCAGGTGGCCGTCACCCGTCACCTGAGAATGTCCCCGGCTCATATTCCGGTCTCCGGTTCCCCGTGAGTTCATGTCTCGAGGTAGGGTCGAGCATCCCAGCTCGACCGCACGGCCGACCAAGGATGGTCGGCCGTGCCCGATGCATCGCGTTTACCGAAGGTAAATCCCTCACCCTCATCCTTATTGCCTCTCCGCGTCGGCGACGACAACGTGGCTGCACCCCGCCGACCGTGAAACGCCTTAGCCTATTTCATCACGCCGCGCTCCTATTCTTCGGGACAATCGCCACGACTGCGCAGACTTTACCCCCGCTGGCGGTTCCAAAGCCAGCGGCCGCCAATGTCTCACCCGACGCCCTTTTCGCGGGGATTGTGCCGAGACTCGAGTTAACGATCTCGAAGGAAGGCATCGATAAGTTGACGAAGGATCCGCGGGACTATGTCACGCTGACAATTAAGGAACCCGGCGGCGCCACTCTGGAAAAATGCGCAGTGAAGCTCAAGGGCTCCGCCGGCAGTTTCCGTCAGATCACCGAGGAACGGCCGGGCTTCTCGATTAGGACAGCGAAGACGAAGAAGCATCAAGAGTATCGCGGCCTGACCAAGTTCCAGCTGAATAACTGCGCGCAGGACGGTACGATGCTGCTCGAGATGACCGCCGGCGAAATGGCCCGCCGCGCTGGCGTGCCCGCCTCGCGTTGCACGAACGCCTACGTCGTCCTTAACGGTAAGCCGCTCGGAACGTACGTGCTCAAGGAGGGCTTCAACGCTGAATTCCTGAGCTATTTCTTCAAGGACACCAGCGGGCATCTCTACGACGGCGGCTTCTGCAAGCCCGTCAGCCTCGACCTCGAAGTCGACCAAGGAGACCCCGACGAGAAGACCCGCCTGACTGAACTTGTCGGCGCCGCTCACGACAATAACCCTGCAATGCGCCGCGCCCGAGTTGAACGTATCCTCGACGTCGACGCCTATTACCGCCACCTCGCCGTCGAGCAAATCCTCTCCCACTGGGACGGCTATTCCTTTAACACGAACAATTATCGACTCTACGAAGACCCCGCTGGTGGAAAATTCCACTTCATCCTACATGGGATGGATCAGGTTTTCGGCGACGACCGCTGGTATGTCTTCCGGCGACCCAGCTCGGACCAGTTCGGCCTCTTCAATGAACACGCTCAGCGCGAACGGTACCGAACGCAATTCTTCGCAGTCTACGAAAAAGCCTTCCGCAACGTCGACTGGTCCCGGCGCGTACTGGAACTGGCCGCTAACACCAAGGCGAAGCTGACTCCGATCGACGCCGAAGAGGCCAAGCGCTTTGATTCGCGCGGCAAGGAGGCTGCCGAACGCGTGAAACGTCGTCTGGAGGCCATCCGCCTCCAACTGGAAGACGCCGCCCAGCTCCGCTCAATTGGCGGCAAGGCTTCGCTCGCGAAATACGCCTGGGGTCGCTCGACGGATAAGGGCGACACCGAGGAGAAAGACTACGAAGGGCGTCCGTGTATGCAGCTCAAGGTCGGCCCTGGGAAGGGCGGAGAATTCCGCTTGGACCTGACGACCGGGCCGGGTCGCTACCGGCTCTCCGCCCTCGTCAAGACCGTTGGCATTGTCGCTGGCAAAGAGGAGAAAGAAAAGGGCCTGCGGTTGCGCCTCGACGGCCTCGCTGGCGCGCCCGCCCTCACGGGCTCAAACAGCTGGCGCACCATGAACCTGGAGTTCTCCGTGGCCGAAGCCGACCCGGCCCTGCTGCTTGAACTGCGGGCCGCCGCCGGCGAAGCCTGGATCGACCGCAATTCCCTCACCCTTACGCGCATACCCTGACCATGGAGATCGCTGCGCGCTACGAGCTCAAATACGTCCTGCCACTCACCGAGCGCGACGCGTTACTGGCCCGCTTTGTAGACCGGTTCCAACCCGACACGCTCGGTGGCCCCACTGGCCGTTATCCGGTGGTGAGCCTGTACTGCGATACCCTCGACCGAAAGTGCCACTGGGATGCTTGGCGAGGCGTGCCTTCGCGCCGCAAACTACGTCTCCGCCTCTACGGGACTAAAACCGGCGAAACGCCTGCGGCCACCTTTCTGGAGATTAAGCATCGCGACGGCGGCGAAGGAGCGAAACGCCGCGTGCCGTTGCCGACCGCGCAAGCCTGCGCCTTCGTCAATGGCGGCGAAGTCCCGACGGCCGCCAATCCGGCGACCGCACGCATCATCGAGGAAGCCCGCCGACTCGTGGTCGACGAGGGCTTTCGGCCGGCCTGCGTTATTCGCTATAACCGACACGCCTATCGTCTGGTCGGATCGGACGGAACGGAACAGCTCCGCATCACCTTCGACCACGACATCCATGCTCGCTTCGACGACCTGATACCGCACCCCGAGGATGACCGCTGCACCCTCGTCGTGCTGGAAAAAGGTCTCTGCCTCATGGAAGTCAAAGGCGCCACCGCAGCCCCTTACGACTTCGCAGCATACCTCTCAGCGCGCGGAATCTTTCCTCGCTCCTTCAGTAAATATTCCGAGAGTGTCCGCCAATACGGAGCCGCCCCCACCCTTTCCGCCTCATGCAACTCCTGCCACACTTCCTCGCTGCCGATGCCGCCCCCGCCGCAGCCGACCCCATGACCCGCGCCCTCGCGGACCATACCGACAAGCCAGGCGTGAAGGAGATCCTCTTCGCCATCCTGTTCAGCTTCGCACTCAACGCAGTCGTCGCGTGGACCTACAAGCGCACCTACCGTGGCACGCGCTACTCGCAGGACTACGTACACACCCTGCTCATCCTCGGCACCTGCGTGACCCTGGTGATCCTCGTCGTCATGGGCAACATGGCCACGGCGTTCGGCATGTTCGCAGCCTTCTCCATCATCCGCTTCCGGCGCAACGTCGGACAATCCCGTGATATCGGCTTCATCTTCCTCGCCATGGGCACTGGGCTGGCCGTCGGCGCCCGCCAGTACTCACTTGCGGCGATCACCGTGCCGCTCGTCTGCGCCATCATCTTCGTCCTTTCCCGGGCCAATCTCTTTTCTTCGCTCAAAGGCTCGCATCTCCTAAGGATTCGCGTCGGCACCGACGTCGACTACGACCAGGCCTTCGCCGCACCCTTCGCGCAACACCTCACGCACCAGTCGCTCAAGTCGGTCGAGACCGTACAGGCCGGCCTGATGACCGAGCTGCGCTACGAAGTCACCCTGAAGGACGCCGCTGCGATCGGCGAATTCGTCCGCGCCCTGCAGACCGCCAATGGCAACAACCGCGTCCTGCTCACGTGTGTCGGCGCCCAGAGCGTCGTCGAGGCGGAGTGAGCGGGCGCGACGCGCCGCGAGTATGGAGTATCGGCGGAGTGTTCCCAAGGGTAGGGACGCGATGACATCGCGTCCGCCACTAGGCTCAAACGGATGCGATGTCATCGCATCCCTACCCAAACAAGAAGGGCGCCTATCGGCGCCCTCTTCACTTCCCCGTGTCAACGTGTCCGCTTGCCCACGTAACCCTCGCGAGCTCCGCGTCGCGCTCAGTCTCCGCCCTTGGAAGGCTTGCCGGTGGAGGAGAAAAACTCCTTCACGCGGGCGCGGAGATAGTCGCGGTTGAGCTTGGCGATGACGTCGAGCGTGATGCTCTTCGGGCAGTGCGCCTGGCACTCGCCGTAGTTGGTGCAGTTGCCGAAACCGGCTTCGTCCATGGTCTTCACCATGGAGAGCGTGCGACGATCGCGTTCAGCCTGGCCCTGCGGCAGGATGTTGAGGTGGTTGATCTTCGCACCGACGAAGAGCATCGCGGAGCCGTTCTTGCAGGAAGCGACGCAGGCGCCGCAACCGATGCATTCCGCGGCGTCCATGGCCTCGTCGGCGACGGGCTTCGGCACCGGGATATTGTTGGCCTCAGGGGCGGAGCCCGTGCGGACAGTGATGAAACCGCCGGACTGGATCACCTTATCGAAGGCGGAGCGGTCGACCGCGAGGTCCTTGAGCACCGGGAAGGCGCGGGCGCGCCACGGCTCGACGGTGATCGTCTCGCCGTCGCGGAAATTGCGCATGTGCAACTGGCAGGTCGTCACGCCCGGAATGGGGCCGTGGGGCATGCCGTTGATGGTCATCGAGCACATGCCGCAGATGCCTTCGCGGCAGTCGTGGTCGAAGGCGAATGTGTCCTTGCCCGCCTTGATGAGCTGCTCGTTGAGCATGTCCATCATCTCGAGGAAGGAGGCCGAGGTCGGCACGGCGGCGAGGGAGTGCTCCTCGAAGGCGCCAGGCTGGCCGCGGCGCTGACGCCAGACGCGCAGTTTAAGCGCGAGGGTTTCTTCTTTTCCGTTGTCCTGGACCATGGTGATTACTTGTAAGAGCGGGTGGAAAGTTGGGTCTCCTCGTAAACGAGAGGCTCGACATGACGAGCGGGTAGCTGGCCGTCGCCAATCCATTCCCAGACGGCGGCGTGGGCGTATTGTGCGTCATCGCGCTTCGCTTCACCGGCGTCCTGGAACTCGGTGCGGAAGTGGCCGCCGCAGGATTCTTCGCGCGTGAGCGCGTCGAGGCACATCATGATGCCGAAGTCGAGGAAGTCAGCCACGCGACCGGCGCGTTCGAGCTCGGGGGCGAGGGCGTCGCCGGAGCCGACGACCTTCACGTTCTCCCAGAAATCCTTACGGAGCGCCTGGAGGTCGCGGATTGCACCTTCGAGACCGGCCTTGTCGCGGGCCATGCCGCACTTCTCCCAGGTGATCTTGCCGAGGGCCTTGTGGTAATAGCGCGGGGACTTCGTGCCGTTGATCGAGAGGAGCTTCGCCACGCGGTCGTTGACGTCCTTGACGACGGCCTTGAATTCCGGGGCATCCTTGGACGGACGGCTGCCAGACTTCTCGCCGGCGAGGTAATCGGTAACCGTATAGGGCAGCACGAAGTAGCCGTCAGCGAGGCCCTGCATCAGCGCGGAGGCGCCGAGGCGGTTGGCACCGTGGTCAGAGAAGTTGGCTTCGCCGCCGACGAACAGGCCGGGGATGTTGGACTGCAGGTTATAGTCCACCCAGAGGCCGCCCATCGTGTAGTGCACGGCCGGGAAGATGCGCATCGGCTGCTTGTACGCGTTCTCGCCGGTGATGTTCTCGTACATGTCGAACAGGTTGCCGTAGCGGGCGCGGACCTCGGATTCGCCGAGGCGCTTGATCGCGGCGGAGAAGTCGAGGTAGACGCCGAGGCGCTTGCCGTCGACCACCTGACCAACGCCACGACCCTCGTCGCAGACTTCCTTGGCGGCGCGAGAGGCGATATCGCGTGGGGCGAGGTTGCCGTAGCTCGGATACTTACGTTCGAGGAAATAATCGCGGGCGTCCTCGGGGACTTCGGAGGCAGGCTTGGCGCAATCGGCCTTATTCTTCGGGACCCAGACGCGGCCGTCATTGCGGAGCGACTCGGACATCAGGGTGAGCTTGGACTGGTCTTCGCCGTGCACCGGAATGCAGGTCGGGTGAATCTGTGTGTAGCAGGGATTCGCAAAGCCGGCTCCGCGGCGGTGGGCGCGGAACGTCGCGGTGACGTTGCAACCCTGGGCGTTGGTCGAGAGATAGAAGACGTTGCCGTAGCCACCAGTGCAGACCACAACGACATCGGAGGACCAGGATTCGACGGCGCCCGTGACGAGGTCGCGCGTGACAATACCCTTGGCCTTGCCGTCGACGAGGACGAGATCGAGCATCTCATGGCGGGTGTACATCTTCACCGTGCCGAGACCAATCTGGCGGGAGAGCGCGGAGTAGGCGCCGATGAGCAACTGCTGGCCGGTCTGGCCGCGAGCGTAGAAAGTGCGTGAAACCTGGGCACCGCCGAAGGAACGATTGGCGAGGAGGCCTCCGTATTCACGGGCGAAAGGCACGCCCTGCGCGACGCACTGGTCGATGATACTCGTCGAGACCTGGGCGAGGCGGTAGACGTTGGCTTCGCGGGCGCGGTAGTCGCCGCCCTTGATCGTGTCCTGAAAGAGGCGGCGGACGCTATCGCCGTCGTTCTGGTAGTTCTTCGCGGCGTTGATGCCGCCCTGGGCGGCAATCGAGTGCGCGCGGCGCGGGCTGTCCTGGTAGCAGAAGCAGGAGACCTCGTAGCCCATCTCGGCGAACGAGGCGGCGGCGGCGGAACCGGCGAGGCCGGAGCCGACGACGATGACGTGGTACTTGCGGCGGTTGGCCGGGTTCACCAG
>CANCHK010000005.1 GCA_947377865.1 Opitutia bacterium
CACTTTTGGCGATTGCTCGGCGGAGTTGCACTTATGTAGCGCGTACTTGTTCGTGAAGGAACTCGAGCCGTTCTCGGAGACGTGTCCGCAGGCGGAGCCTTCCTTGTTCAGGCCGGCGAAGAGGGCGTATTGGCGCTGGCCGCGTTCGATCTTGGCAATCGACTCGGTGGTCTTCTCCTTGAGATCGGTCCCTTCGTGCCAGATGCCGGCGAGGGCGTGGTTGCCGCTTTCGCGGATGGCCCAGACGACCACCGTGACGGCTTTACCAGCGCCCTTGATGTCGAGAGGGGAGTCCTGCAGGCGGGCGCGCGGGACGAAGAGCACCGGTCGGAAATCCGGATTGGTCTCGGCCTTGATGCGAATCGCCTGGCCGAATGGGCCGGCGCCCAGCATCGGGAAGTCGGCATAGGTCGCGTCAGGGCCGGCGTTCCAGAGGTCCTTCACGTAGTTGCCCGCGTCGAGGGCGTAGTCGTTCTTCGCGCCGGCGGGCACATGGGCCGTGAAGCGCTTGCCCGGGGCCTCGCGCTTCGTGAAGTCCCAGAAGCCCACCATGCCGGGCGTTTTCGTCACCACCGCGATGCGGTCTTGGATGGACTCTGCAGCGGAGAGGGAGAGGGAAGCGAGGAGGGTGAGGGACAGGAACCGGAGCATAAGGTTAATGAAAGGGTGAAGGTGTTTTAAGACCAGAGTATAGAGTATCGAGTATGGAGTATGGAGTATGGGGGGTGGGTGGGGTCGGCACTGCGGGCCGACATAGGGGTTGCTAGGGCAGCACGCGGTGCTGCCCCTACCTCAGGTATTCCCGCTTGGCTTAGCTGAGTCCGACCTCAGTGTCCGCTTACCCCCACCTATGCGTATCTTTCCTGTCCTTGCCTGCTGCTTCGCCCTGTCGCTCGTGGCTGAAGATAACTTCGGCACCCTCGTGTTCTCCGATAACTTTGAGCGCAAGGAGACCCAGAAATTGAAGGACGAGCCGGGCAATGGCTGGAACACCAGCAGTTCCTGGAGCGCGAAAGGCAACAAGGAGGTCGATCTCGTGGATGGTACGATGTACATCTACATCCATCCGGAAGCCATCCACGCGGTGGATGTCGGCCATGCCTTCCAGTTCATCGACGGCACGGCCACCATGCGCTTCAAATTCCATGAGGCGAAAGACACCCTCATGCTGAACTTCGCCGACTTGACCCTGAAGGAAGTGCATGCCGGCCATCTGTGCGCGGCGACCTTTGGCACCAAGAAAGTCACCCTTCAGGATATGAAGACCGGCGGGATGTTCTTGCAGTACTACGATGCCCGCAAAGCCGGGAAGCTCTCCAAGGAAGATGCGGATATCATCAAGGCCAAGGCTAAGACCATCCCTGCCGACATCAGCGTGGGCGAATGGCATTCGCTGAATGTCACGATCCTTGGCGATACCATGACGGCGACCGTGGATGGTAAACTCATCGGCAGCTTCAGTTCTTCCGGCATCGCCCACGAAACCAAGCAAGCCCTGCGTCTCCTCGTGTCGAACAAGGTCACCCTTGATGACGTGAAGTATTACAAGAAGAAGTAAGCGCAGGGATTCTCTGTATCGTGGTAGGGGCAGCACCGCGTGCTGCCCTAGGGGTATCGTGGTAGGGTTGAGCGCCCTCGCTCAACCGCGGCTGACCAAGGGTGGTCAGCCCTACCTGATGCATCGAGGTAGAGCGGGCTCTCCGAGCCCGCCGTTGGGCCGATCGAGATTCGAACCTCGCTTGGCGAACGGACGGCTCGGAGAGCCGTCCCTACCATTATGCAAATAGGTCGCCACGCAGTGGCGACCCTACTCGAGGCGTAGGGGAGATTCTTTCAGCGCACCTCGACGGTCTTGAGGTCGAGTTCGAAGGTGCCGGCGGAGGGGTAGGGGATCGGGTCGACGTAGAAACCGCCGAAGTTGATCTTGCGCTTGAGCTTGCCGAGGAGCGTGACCTTCTTGAGGTCGTTCACCTGGACGGTGTAGTCCGATTCCGAAAGGCTGACGTGGATCCGGATAGGTTCACGTATGCCGACCTCGGCGAGCTTCACCCACTTGTCGCCTTTCAGCACTTCGATATGGTAAGGCGGAACCGGCCGGCTGACGCGGATCTGGGCCTTGTCGCGCTCAGGCCCGCCGATGTTGAGCAAAGTCATGCCATTGACGGCCTCATCGTTCGACTGACCGGGGTAGAAACTCGGCACGCTCATGAGTTTCACCGTGAAATCGAGCGCCAGCTCCCTCTGTTCCGTGAGTTCCTTGGTGAGCACCAGGCCGAGGCTGCTGAAGGTCTCGGGGAAGGTGGCGACCTGGGTCTTTTCGTCGATCGTGACCGCAGGGCGGCTTTCGCGGCGCAGGAAGAACGGCGTCTTATAGTCCGGCAATCCGGTCACGCGGCTCGCGTAGATGGCGCGGGGCTTCACGCCGAAGCTGTAGGAGATGATCATCTCGCCTTGGTTGATCTCGCCGTTGGGATAATGCCCCGTGGAACCTTGCTGCTGGATGACGGGGCCTGGGATGAGCAGGTCTGGGTCGCAGACGGGGCTTAAGTAGGTCGCGAGGTAATGGCGGTCGCGCAGCCAGCCGGAATAGCCCAGCTGCCAGTCGTTGGCGACGAGGGTGAGGTCGGACGACGACTGCTTCATGCTGAAACTCTGGTGGCGGCTGGAGATCGTCTCGATGTCCACGGCTCGCAGGCTCGAGAAATTCACCCCTCCGTCGGTGCTTTCGGCATAGACGATCATTTGGTCGCTGCTCAGCGCCTTGTGCTGATCCACCACGCGGACAAGCAGGCCGATCCGGCCGTCGGGATGTTCGAAGAGGTGCGGTTCCCACAGGCGGACGATGTCGGGAGACTCCAGCTTCTGCGCCGAGGGTTTCATGTATTTCTCGAGCGGAATCAAGGCGGTGAACTCGCCGTAGAACCAGGTCTTACCCTCGTCCTTGCTGATCAACGCGCAGACCTGGAGTGGTTTCCCTTCTTCGGTCATCTTCGCCGGCGCGAGGCAGATCGGGAAGAGCATCGTGCCGGACTTGGTCAGCAGGCCATGGTTGGAGGGGAAGGGGGTCGCGCCCGGAGCAGCCGCACGGTCATAGCTCTTCGGCAGCGGAGCCGTGATGCGGAGGTTCTCCCAGTGGATCCCGTCGGTCGATTTCGACACATAGGTGGCCGCCTCCGGTCCCGTCACGCACCAGGCGCTGAAGAGCGTCTCGTTGCGCAGGTTGATCAGATTGGGCTGCCACTGGAACGACGTGGGGGTCGAGTCCACCGGGTTGATCGCCCCGCCTTTGGTGGTGAATGGCGTCACGGGGACCGACCAATGCTGGAAATCATCGCTGACCGAGAGGTAGTTGAGCTGTCCGGGCCGCGATTCTTCAGGGCTGTCCGGATTGGCGTTCCAGACGGCCACGTAGCGGCCCTTGAATTTCGTGATATCCGAATCGTGGTTGTAGCCCATTTTGGGCGACCACTGCGGGTAGACCTGATTGATCACCGCATGCTCGACGGCGAATTTCGCCACCGGATAGGGCGTATGATCGGCGGCTTGCAGCAAGGCCAGCGGCGTAAGCGCCAAGGCGGCGAGGAGGGGGAGGGAGAAACGCATGTTCATCGTTGGTCGTTCTTGGTTACTTGTTCTGGAGGGGCATGGAATACGGCAGTAAAGGGCTTACGGCTGGCGCATCAGCTCGCTGTTGGTGACGAGGTGGACGAGTTCGCGGAGGCCGTAGCCTTTCGCTTTCCAATCGGCCTGGAGGCGGCGGAGGGCCGGTTGGTCGGCGAAGCCGAGGGGGCGTCCAAGGGCATACGTGAGGAGCTGGTGGGAGAGGTTCTGCGCCATCAGGTCTGGGTTTCTGACGAGGTAGGCGCGGACATCCGCGGGGCTCTTGACGACTTGGCCGCGGTATTCGCCGGTGGTATCGATGAGGGCGCCGTTTGGGTAGGCGCGCCGGAGATGGCCGATCGGATCGTAGCCTTCGAGGGCATATCCCAGGGGGTCGATCTTGGCGTGACAGTCTGCGCAGGCCTGGACGGAGCGGTGTTTCTCCAGCTGCTGGCGGATGGTGGTGGCACCGCGGATATCGGGCTCGATGGGCGGCACGTTAGGGGGCGGCGGGCTGGGCGGCGTGCCGAACAGTTTCTCGAGCAACCAGACACCGCGCTTCACGGGCGAGGTCTCGACACCGTTGGCGGTGATGGTGAGCACGCTGGCCTGTCCGAGCAGGCCGCGCCGCGGAGAATCCGCCGGCAGTTGGATGCGGCGGAGTTGATCGCCGCGCACGGGGGGCAGGTCGTAGAGCCGGGCGAGTCCGGCGTTCACGTAGGTGAAGTTAGCGTCGACGAGTGCCGTGACCGGCTTGTCGGTGCGGAACAGTTCCCCGACGAAGCGGCAGGTTTCTTCCCGCATCACCGGTTCGAGCCGGTCGATATGGTAGGCGGGAAAGGTTTCCCTTGAGGGAGGCATGGCTCCAAGCTTGTTCAAGCCAAGCCATTGCTCCGTGAAGAGGCTGAGGAAGCGGTCACCGCGGGGTGAATCCAGCAGGCGGTTGGTTTCACGGCGGATGGCCTTGGCATCGAGCTGATCGTTCGTCGCCAGCGCCCGGAGGGTCTCATCGGCCGGACCGGCGGTGAGGAAGTAGGAGAGGCGGGTCGCCAGTTGCGTCGGCGTGATGACCTTCTCGGCGGATTCGGGCTCGGTCAGGAACAGGAACTCCGTGGAGCAGAGCAAAGCCTTGAACACCGGTCGGGCGGCGTCGGCATAGCGTACCTTGCCGTCGAGTCGTTGCTGGAGGGCCTTCACGTAGGGCTCGACGTCTTCGGCCTTCACGTCGCGGCGGAAGAGCCGGCTGGCGATGCCTTGTAGCTCGGTCTGGAGTCGGGCCGGGTCGACCTGTTTTTCGTCGGGATTGATGCCGGCGAAGAGCACCGACCGCGCGGGGTGCGGCTTGTCGTCGCGGATCGGTCCGGTGACCTGCCAGGAGCGCACGCGGACCATCGGTCCTTTGTAAAGATGCTGGTAAAGCGCGTCGCGCTCGGCGCGCAGAGCCAGATTTTCCCAGACGTTCTGGGCGATTTTCGGGACGCTGGGGTCGTATTTGTAGAGCTTGGTGGAGACGAAGTTCCCTTGCGTGCCCTTCGGAGGGCCGTCGATCCAGGAGAGGTAGGGCACCGTGCCGCGATCCAGCCAGATGCGGGCGCGGACGGTGACGTAGCGATCGTCGGGTAATTCGGTGGAGAAGACGATGTTCGGCGGGATGAGCCGCCAGCCGTTGCCTTTCAAGCCTTCGACCTGCCGGCCGATACCGAGCTGCATCGGCCGCGAGTCGTCATAGAAAGACTTCAGGTCTTTGAAGAACGGAATCAGACCCCCGAGCATCAGATCCTTGCCATAAGCGTGATGACGGTTGGCCGCGGAAGCTTCCGCCTCGATTTCGTACCAGCCGGAATGAGGCACGCCGGTTTCGCCCAGGCGGCTGAGGAAGAGTTTGCTGTCGAAGATGAGCTCCTGGTTGCGAAGGCCGCTGCTGAGGCTGATATATGCGGCCCCTTTGGCTTTCTCCTTGCTGACGACGTTGAGCCCGAAGGCCATATTGAGGGTGCGGAGGTCTTCGGCTCGGTCCTTCCACTGGGTGGGGGCGGGCTTTCCCTTCACGTCGGCGAGGTCGTAAGCCTGATCAAGCACCGCGTCGGCGGCCTTCAGGTATTTTTCAAGGTGGTGCCGGGAAGTGCGTAGCGCGGAGCCGATGCCGCGGAAGCCTTCCAGCTCCTCGTCGCCCGGGAATCCGATGGTGGGGTCGAACTCGCCGGTGAAACCAAAGAGGTCCTGGACCGTGTGCAGGTATTCCGCCTTGTTCAGCCGGCGGTGGACCACGCTGCCGGCCCGGGATTGGGCGGCGGTCTGGGCGACGTCGAGCTGCGTCTCGATCCAAGCGAGCAGGGCGCGGCGTTCTTCGTTGCTCGGCTGTTTCTTCTTCGGCGGGGGCATCTCCCCGAGCTGCAGCTGGTGGAGCACTTCCTGCCAGCGTTCCGCGATGGCGCGGTCCGTGCCCACGTTGAGCGATAAGTCGTCGAGCCGACGTTCGCCCTTCTGGGTGTCGGCGTCATGACAATCCAGGCAGTATTTGGAGAGGAACGCCTGGGGCGGTGAAGCCGGTCCGGCCGCCAGGAGCACGCCGGAGGACAGGGTGAGAGATGCCAGCAGGACGCGCATGTCAGACCAGCAGCTGGTTGAGGTTGCCCTTGTTCGAGCCGAACTTGTCGCGTTCGACGCCCATCTGCTGGAGCAGGGTGACGTAGAGATCGCAGAGCGGGGTCTGCTGACGGCCGTTCTTCGGGAAGAAGAGGTGGCGGCCGTGCTTGAAGCCGCCGCCAGCCAGGATGACGGGGAGGTTCGTGTTCGCATGCGCGCTGGCGTTGCCCATGCCGCTGCCGAAGACCACTGTGGTATTGTCGAGCAGCGAACTGCCCCCGATGTCCTTCATCGTCGAAAGCTTTTCGAGGAAGCGGTCGAACTCAGCCATCAGCGCGGACTCGATGATGTGCAGCTGGCGGAGTTTCTCCGGGTCTTTGCCTGAGTGCGAGAGGTCGTGGTAGCCGCGATTGATGCCCGGGATGTTCGTCACCGGCAGCGCGCCGCCGATGTTCAACGTGATGATGCGCGTGGCGTCGGCCTGCAGGGCCAGCGCCGCGACGTCGAAATTCGCCCGGACCTGATCCATGCAGCCATCGCCGCCTAAGGTCGGCCGCTTCCCGTCGGTGACGGGCAGAGGCTTGTTCAGCCAGGTCTTGTTGATGGCGTTGGCGCGTTCGAAGTCGCGCATCGCTCCCATGAATTCATCCATCTTCTCGCGATCCCAGCGATCCAGGCGAGGTGCGACCCGCTTGGCGTCTTGCGAGATCAGTGAGAGGATCGATTCGTTTTCGTTCAGCTCGGCAAGTCGGCTGGTCGCGGTGGTCTTGCGCTGGGGCTTGAAGAGCAGGTCGAACACCGCGCCCGGGTCTTCCATCTTCGGCACCGCGATGCCGGAACGGGTCCAGGAGATGTCATCGCCGCGGCCGACGCCGAGGCAGAGGGAAGGGAGGCGCGTGAGTCCGCCCAGATGTTCTTCCGCGACTTGGTCGATCGTCACGCAGCCGTCGGCGTATTGCGACGCCTGCTCTCGTCGGACGCCGCTGAGGAAGGCGTGGACCCCGTAGTGGCCGCCCTGGACGCCGGGGTGTTCCAGCTGGGAGAAGACCGTCATCTTTTGCTGCCAGCGGGCCAGAGGCTTGAGCAGCGGGGTCAGCTCCAGGTTCGTGCCCTGACCCGTCGGGAAGAACGATTCCGGGCGCACCCCGAAGTCCATCCCGATGCAGACGAGTCGTCGCGGGGCCTTGGAGGCGTCGGCGCCTTGGAGCGCCAGGCCGGAGAACCAGGGGAAGGCCAGCGCGGCGCCGCTGACGGCTTGGAGGAAGTGCCTGCGATGCATGAATGGGGTTTTCATTTCAATATCTTCGGTGGGGCGAGTACGGATGGGTATTAGTTACGCTGGGCTGGTGTCGTATTGCGGACATGGATTGATGCGCGTACGTCGTCCACGAAGTGCCCGGCGAACGTCACCGGACTGGGCAGCGACGACTGGCTCTCTTTGTCTTTTGGCCAGCGCCGCACGGAGACTTTAAGGATCACGAACTCGGTGCCGGCAGGAAGCTGCAATCGGCTGGTCGCCTGCTCCCAGGTGCCCGGATCTCGATCCAGTGAAGGACGTAGTCCGTAGCTATGGGCAAGTGAATCCTCCAGAAGGGTTTTCTCCGTGGAGCCGAGCGCATCGAGCGCGTAAAGGGTGACCACTCCGTCATACCTTTCTGCTTCGGGAAAGGGCGAGGCATTGAAGAGGGCCGACGCGGACATCACGACCTCTCCGCTGTTGATCTCGCGGGAAAAAGGCCTTACGTCGACGACCCGCATCAGGTCGCCCTGGAAGTTGCGCTTGGAGGAAATCTTGCCTTCGAAGTCGGACCGCAGGACACGGGCCATCTTGGTTCCTTGCGCGGGCTTCACGCCCTGCTGTTCGCCGACGAGCTCGGAGAAGTCTCCGCTCCATTGGTTGAGCTGTTGTGGAACCCCTGTCACCAAAGGCGCGGGGCCGCTCTCGAAGCTCTCCACGAAGAGTGACGTCACTTTTTCAGTCCGACGGCCGCCAAGCCCGAAGCCCAATAATACCGACGCTCCGAACAGGCCGAACACGACCCCGGCAGTCATCGCCGTGAGCGGGCGCCACGCGAGCCAGCGAGTTCTCATGCGTGGGGCGGTTTTGTGCGTGGGGGCTGGCTCCAGAAGCTCAACGATGCCGTCTTCGCGTAGGCGGCTGATTAACGCCTGCTCATCCACCATGAGCCGCGCCATGATCGGGCGGGCTTCGGGGATGTCGCGCATCAGCATGTTGAGCTCCGACCGGGCGGAGGTGTCCTGCGTGTCGCGCACGGCTTGCAGGAGACGCAGCAAGCGATGCTCCAGCGTGCGAGGGGACGGGGAGGGGTCTTCGAGGTTCATGCGGAAGGGTGGATTTGGCGTTGGATGCAATCGGAAAGCTGTTCGCGGAGGCGGAGGAGGGTCATCTTCACCGCGCTCTCGCTCCGCTGCGTAGCGTCGGCGATCTCGCGGACGGTGCGACCGGTGAGGTAATGGGACTGCAGGATATCGCGTTGCTCGGCCTTGAGTTTCTCGAGGCAGTTCCCGAGGGCCTGGCGCCTTTCCTCGAACTCCGCCGCCACCGATTCTACGTCTTGGGCCATGGCTTCCACCACATCGATGTCAAAGACCAGCCGATCGCGCATGCGGTCGCGAATGTGCGAGAGGATCGTGAACCGGGCGACCGCGAAGGCCCAAGGGAGGAACTCGGTCTCGGGGTTCCATTCGGCCGCCTTATCCCAGAGCTTCACGCACGTCGTCTGCAGGGCCTCCTGGGCGTCCTGTCGGTTCGCCAGCTGCGCATGACAGAATGCCGCCAAGGCCGGCTGGTGCCGGGTCAGCGCCGCGATGAAGCGTGCTTGGTCGAAGTCGGGGCGAGACATGTCATTAAGGTAATTCCGTCGGGGGGCCGAAAGGTCACATTTTTATTACCGACATCCGCCCGTCGGCTGAAAGGGACGGCACGTGGTGCTGTCCCTTTCTCAATTAGGCGAGGATCTCCTTGATTACGTGGCCGTGGACGTCCGTGAGGCGGCGGTTGGCGCCGTTGTGACGGAAGGTGAGTTTCTCGTGATCGAGGCCGAGGAGTTGCAAGACGGTGGCATGGATGTCGTAGCCCTGGGTGAAGTGTGACCGGTCAGCGGGCTTGTAGCCCCATTCGTCGCTCGGGCCATGGGAGACGCCGCCCTTGATGCCGCCGCCGGCGAGCCAGTTGGTGAAGACGAAGGGGTTATGGTCGCGGCCTTTGCCGCCCTGGGCGCAGGGCATGCGGCCGAACTCGGTGGTCCAGAGGATGAGGGTGTCCTCGAACATGCCGCGGTCCTTGAGGTCTTGGATGAGCGCCGCGGTGCCCTTGGCCATGCCGAGGGAGAGCGGGGCGTGGTCGCGGGCGATGTCCTCGTGGGAGTCCCAGTTGCGACGCGGGAAGCCGTTGTCGTTGCCGGACCAGATCTGCACGAAGCGGACACCGCGTTCGAGGAGACGTCGAGCGGTCAGGCACTTGCGGCCGAAGGCATCCTGTTCCTCGGCGACGTTGATCTCTTTCGGCCAAACCTTCGTGGAGTTATCGATGCCATAACGGGCCTGGGTCTTTTCCGATTCCTGCGAGAGGTCGAGGGCGTCTGGCGCGGCGAGCTGCATCTTGGCGGCGAGCTCGTAGCTGCGGATACGAGCTTCGAGACGTGGGTCGCCCGGATGCGAATCGGCATGGGCTCGGTTGAGCTTTTCGAGGAGTTCAAGGCCCTGGGTTTCGCCGGCGGGCGTGATATAGTCGGCTGGAGGCGGCGAGAGGTCGGCGATGGGCTTGGGGGCGTTGACGCGCACCTGCGTGGCCTGGTTCTGGCCAGGGAGGAAGGCGGAGTCCCAGTTCTTCTGGCCATTGGACGGCAGGCCACGGATATCGGGCAGCACGACGAACGTCGGGAGGTTGTCGTTGAGCGAGCCGAGGCCGTAGCTGACCCAGGCGCCGACGCTCGGGTAGCCCGGAATCAGGAAACCGGTGGACTGCAGGAGGGTGGCCTGGCTGTGCACGCCGGAACGGCCGACGAGATTATGCACGAAGGCGATGTCATCCACGACTTCGCCGATGGGCGCGACGATGTCGCTGAGCATCTTGCCAGACTTGCCGTAGGGCTTGAATTTCCACGGCGACGCGAAGGTCGAGCCTGGGCTGCTCTGGAAAAGCTCGACCGCTTCACCTGGATCCCATTTCTCGCCATGCTTCTTCTCAAGCAACGGCTTGTAGTCCCACATGTCGACGTGGCTGGCGGCACCCGCCATGAAGAGTTGGACGACGCGCTTGGCCTTGGCCGGGGCGTGGAGGACGCCGCTGGTGGGCGTGGCGGCGAGGAGGGATTCCTGTTCGAGCAGGCTGGCGAGGGCGATGCCACCGAGGCCGCCGCCGGAGCAGAACAGGAAGTCACGGCGGTTCATCGCAGTGACGCCGGACTGACGATGGTAAGGAGAGTTGTGCATGGTTAGTCGACGAAGTTGAATTCGTTCAGGTTGAAGATCAGTCGGCAGAGGTTCGTGAGGCCATGTTCACGCACGTAGCCCGACATCGCTTCGGCTTCGCTCGTGGAAGGAGGACGGCCTAGTGCCAGACGGAAGGCCAGGTCGATCTGGGCGGGCGGGGTAGACGCATCCTTGGCGACGCGGGTCGCGAAGTGCTTGGCCATCGCGACTGTCAGGCGATTGTTGCGCATCGCCAGAGCCTGCAGGGCGTTGACGGTCTCGTTGCGGCTGGCGACCGACATCGAGGGGTCGGCGCAATCCAGCACGGTGAGGAAGGGCTGGGGCTGGGAGCGGACGATGAAGCGATAGACCGAGCGGCGGTGCGATTTCGGGTCCTCGACGTCGTGCAGGTCGTATTCGTAGTGTGGCGAGTGCTGCGGCTTATCGATGACGAAGTCCTGGAAGCCCGGGCCGCCCATCGTAAGGTCGAGCTTGCCGGCGACGGAGAGCACCGAGTCATTGACCGCTTCGGCCTCGAGCTTGCGGCGGTTCATGCGCCAGAGGAAGGCGTTGCTCGTGTCGATCTTTTCGTTGGCGGGATTACCGAGGGAGGATTGACGATAGGTCGCGCTCGTGACGATCAGTCGGTGGAGCTTTTTGAGCGACTGACCTCCGTCGCGGAAGTCGACGGCCAGCCAGTCAAGTAGCTCGGGGTGTGTGGGCAGACTACCCATGCGTCCGAAGTCGTTCGGCGTATCGCTCAAGCCGCGGCCGAAGTGGTAATGCCAGACCCGGTTCACGATGACTCGCCAAGTGAGCGGGTTACGGTTATCGGTGATCCACTTGGCCAAGGCCACGCGACGGGCGCCTTCCGGGGCGTCAGCGGGTAGATCGAACTGCGAGGTCAGTTCCTTGGTAAAGGGCAGGGTGCCCGGGCCGACTTCCTTGTCGGGTTGGCTCACGTCACCGCGCTTGAGGATGAAGATCGGACGAGGCTTGCCGCCGTTGGCGCCCGTGCCGGCGAAGGAGCCCTTGCCGTTGTGGATCGTGCCCACGTAGGCGACTTGCGGAGCTGGGAGGGCGGCGAGTTCCTTGGCAACCTTGGAGCGGGCGTCGGTGAGCTCGGCGAGGCGGGTGTTGTCAGCCGGGGCGACTTTGTTCGAACCCTTGCGGATCTCGGCCCGTTCGCGTTCGAGGAGGGCGATACGGGCGTCGTCGCGTTCGGACTTCGGACCGTAGAAGTAACCGTCGGTCAGGTTGAGGCGTCCCCAGCGAGGGCCGGCTTCGATGCTATCGAGCGAGGTCACGTTAGCGCCCAGGGCGACATTACGGCCCTTGGCGTCGATGGCCTGCAGTTCTGCGAGGGCCAGGATGTAGTCATTCTTACGGAGGCCCAGTTTGGTGGCCGTCACGCGCAGGTAGCGTCCTTTCAGCTTGGCCAGCGCGAAGCGCTGCGGCTTCACGCCGGGATTCGGGACGTCGGCGCCAGTGAAGTCTGCGATGATGGTCACCCTTTGGGTGAATTTCGCGTCGTCGGAAAGCTCGACCTTATAGCGGGCCGGGAAGCCGAAGCCGGCGCCGATGTTGTTATAGGTATCGTGGCAGCCCGTCAGGATGACCTCGGTGAGTTCGCGGGCGACGCCGAGGTCGACCTGCACCCATTTCGTGGCGGACTGCTCCTTCGAAATGGCACTGTGGAAGCCGTATTCCGGGCGTTCGATGGCGGCGGTCCCTTGCTTCAATTCATCGATCATCTTGCCGATCAGCGTCACTCGGCGGGTATCGACCTTTTGGATGTTCTCGTTGAGCGTCTTGATCTCGCCGTCGAGGCGGCTGCGTTCGGAGACCAGCGGGGCGCGACGTTTGGCGGCATCCGGGTCGACGTCGAAAGACTTATCAGCTTTATCGAGGGCGGCGAAGACGGCCTGCAGGCGGTAGTAATCCTCCTGCTTGATCGGATCGAACTTATGGTTGTGGCAGCGGGCGCACTGGGCAGTCGTCGCAAGGAAGGCGCCGGTGGTATTCGAGACCATGTCGTCTCGGTCGAGGGCACGGGCGATCTTGCCGTCGAGCTTGGTCTCAGGGAGTTCGGCGTGGCCGATCCAGTCCCAAGGGCCGGCGGAAATGAACCCTTGGGCGATGTGTCCGTCGGCCGTCTGCGGGTAGAGCGTGTCGCCGGCCAGCTGTTCTTCGACGAAGCGGGCGTAGGGCTTGTCGTCGTTAAAGGAGCGGATGACGTAATCGCGGTAAGGCCAGGCGTTGGGGCGGAGCTTGTCCTTATCGTAGCCGTGGGTGTCGCCGTAGTGGACCACATCGAGCCAGTGGCGTCCCCAGCGTTCGCCGTAACGAGGGGAGGCTAGCAAGCGGTCGGCGGCCCGGCCGATGGCAGCGGGCAGGTCTTGGGCCGCTTCTTTCTCGAAAGCCACGAGCTCTTCGGCCGTGGGGGGCAGGCCGATCAGGTCGAAGTTCAGCCGGCGAAGGATCGTGCGGGCGTCGGCCGTGGCGGAGGGCTGCAGGTGCTTCTCCTGGAGTTTCGCCAGGATGAAGCGGTCGATCGGATGAGCGGCGTCACCGGAGGGCAGGGCGGGCTTGGTGAGGGGCTTCAGTGACCACCAATCGAGCGGGTCGGTCTTCTTCAGGGACGCCGATTCCGGCCAGACGGCCCCTTCGGCGATCCAGCGTTTGAGCGTGTCGACCTCCGCGGCGGTCAGGCGCTCGCCTTTGGGGGGCATCCGCGTGTCGCGGTCGGTGGTCGTCACGAACTTTACCAGCGGGCTTTCGTCGGCCTTGCCTGGTAGGATGTTCGGGGCATGGCTTTCGCCGCCGTGCAGGGCGACCTCGCGGTCATCGAGGCGGAATTCGCTCTTCTGCTTTTTCGGCCCGTGGCACTCGATGCAATGTTTCTCGAAGATCGGTTTCACCTCCGTCTCGAAGGAGACGGCGGCGTGCAGCGCAGCGGAGGCAAGCAGCAGGAGGGCGGAGGGAAGTCGCATGGTTTATTTCGCCCAGCGCAGGTTGAAGAGGATGTGGTTCATCATGGCTTCCGAAGCCTCGGACGGTGTGCCGTTCGCCAGGGCTTCGAGCAGGTGCTTATGCGCCTTGATGGTTTCCTTCTCTGGGATGAAGTCGTCGTTCTTCTGGCGGCGGTAGATTTCGACCAAGTGCGCCTCCCACTGCCATCGTAGGGGTTCCCAGAGCTGCAGCAGGCGTAGGTTGCCGCTGCAGGTCACGACGTAGTGGTGAAGGTCGATGTCCAGACGTGAGAGCTCGGCGAGCGAACGGGACTTCGTCTGTTCCTCGATGTTTTTAGTCACGAATTCCGTATCAGCTTCCGTCCAGTTCCGATTGGCGAGGCCGGCCGCCATGCTTTCGAGGGCGGCGCGGGCCTCCATGATCTCGCGGAAGTCCTTGGCCCCGATGGTGCGGACGCGGGTACGGCCGGTCTTCTCGAAAGTCACGAGTCCTTCGCGTTCCAATGCGATCAGGGCTTCCCGGATGGGCGCGCGGCTCGTGTGGAAATGTTCGGCCAGGACCGGTTCGGCGAGGGCGGAGCCTTGGGGGAAGTGGCCGCTGACGATCTCCTTGCGGAGGCGTAGATGGACGGTGGTCGCGCGGTTGTTCCGCGGGGCGCGGCGCAAGGGCTGAGATCGGGGTGAGGCCATATCTGTAAAGTGTCGACAGTTTTAAAACCGACAAGCGCGGAACCCGGAAGTTCCGAATCTTTTCCCTTCAAATAGCTGACTGGGTAAAAGCCCTCAGGTCCGCTCGGGCCTACTTCGTCTTCGGGAATGTCCCGAGGAATTCCTCGAGGGTCAGGCTACCATCGTGATTGGTGTCCCGGGATTCAAAGCGTTCCTTGGCGGCTTTCTTGTCGGGGATGCTGTCCTGGAATTCTTCGAAGGTGATCTTTCCGTCATGATCAGCGTCGCGTTCCTTGAAGCGAGAGACTTTGGAATCGGTATCGTTGGGTTTCGGTGTGGGGGCCTTCGGTGCGATGGCAGTCGCCTTCTTGGCGGCCTTGCCTTTCTTGACGCCGTCGGCGTTTTCGCCGGCTTCGCCGCCGAAAGGTTGGGTCTGCTTCACGAAATAGTCATCGCGTGGGCCTTGATGGGCGGCGAGGATGGCCTTGAGCTTGGCGTGGGCGTCTTTGGCTTCCGCGGAAAGGTCGGCCTCCTTGAGCGGAGTCTTCTCGCGGTCGTCAGCGACGGTGTCGAAGAACCGTCCGTCGGCGTAGAGCTTGTAATGGGCGTCGTGGGCGAACTCGTATTTCGCCGAGGCGCCGCCGCTGGGGTTATACCAGACGTAGAGGGCGTCCTTCGGGTTGCCCTTCTCGCCGCGGAGCTGGGGGAGGAAGCTGCGACCATCGACCTTGAGTTCAGTCGGAACTGGTACGTGGGCTGCGTCACAGATGGTCGGAAGCATGTCAGCGGCTTCGATCATGTCGGCGCAGACCTTGCCGGAGGCCAGTTGGCCAGGCCAATTGGCGATGCCGGGTACGTGCGTGCCCCAGATGAGGCTGGACCCCTTGCCGCCGGTGACATCCCGTCCTTTGAAGCGCGAGGGCGTGCCGCTGCCGGTACCGTTGTCGCCCATGATGACGATGAGCGTGTTTTCGCGGAGCTTCAGTTCTTCGAGTTTGGCGATGACCTTCCCGATGAGCTTGTCCGTATAGGCGACCATGTCGGGGAAGTGGCCGAGTTGCTTCGTGCTATTCACGGATTTGGCCGTCAGGTAGTCGGGGCTGTCCGGCGTCGCATCGTACGGTGCATGCGTGAGCATCATCGGGTAATAGAGGAAGAAGGGCTGGTCCTTCTTGCGCGTGATGAAATCGAGGGCGTAGTCGTTGACGATGTCGGGTCCGTATTCGTTCTTCGAGTAGTCGACTTCCTTACCGTTGATCTCCAGGCCGGCGTTACGGTAGCGACCGGGGCGGCGGATGAGTTGCCAGAGGCAGTTTTCGTCGAAGCCGAAATGCCCGGGGCCTTCAAGGCCGTTGGACAACTGCCATTTGCCGGTAATGCAGGTGGCATACCCGGCGGCCTTGAAGAAGTTGCCGAACGTCTGTTGTGTCGGGTCGAGATGGCCGAAGCGGGTGTAGTTCCGCTTATTGATGATGCCCGTCATCAGCGCCGCGCGGGTCGGCGTGCAGAGCGGCTGCGCGTGCACTTGTTCGAGGCGGACGCCGGTCGCGGCGAGTTTGTCCATCACCGGCGTGCGGTAGCTTTCGCCGCCGTTGGCCGTGACGCATTCGTAGCCGAAGTCGTCGATCAGGATGAAGACCACATTCGTCTTCGTCGGCGCTGCCAAGGCGACCAACGTGGACAGGGCTAAGAACAGCGTGGGGAGGCGCATGGGGGTGTTTGCGATGATTCCCCCGACTCCGGCCTTATCCAGCCTTAATCACTTCACGGGCACGAAGCCAGCGGGACGACGTTCCTCGCCCGGGGCTCCGGTCAGCTTATCTCCAAGCGCACTGCGGGCGGGCGCGGCGAGGGCGGAGAGCCGTTCGACGATATCCGGGTGCTCCGCTGCCAAGTCATGGGTCTCGGCCGGGTCGGTGGTCAGGTCGTAAAGGGCCCGCGGCTGTGCGGCGACTTTCTGGCCGTGGCGGCTGGCGATGGCGTTCATCGACGAGTCCGTAATCGGGAGCGGAGTATATTCGCCGTAGGCCGAAGGTTTGCCGCCTTTGCCGGGGTTGCCCATATTCGTGAGATACGGGTGGGCGAAGTGCAGCTTCCACTTGCCCGAACGTACCGCGTGGAGTTCCTCGCCGGCGTAATAGAACAAGGCTTCATGCGTGGCGGCTTCGTCGGTGCCACGAAGGAGCGGCAGAGCGGAACGTCCGTCGATCTTCAGCGTGGGCGCCTTGCCGCCAACCGCTTCCACGAACGTGGGCAGAAGGTCGATCGACATGAAGGGTGTGTCGCAGGTGCGTCCCGCGGGGACCTGTCCGGGCCAGCGCACGATGAGCGGGGAGCGCATGCCGCCTTCGAAGCAGGTCAATTTTCCTTCGCGGAAGGGGCGATTGGAGCCGGCGTGTTCGCCATAGCTCATCCATGCGCCGTTATCGGAGAAGAAGAGCACGACCGTGTTCTGGTCCAGGCCCGTATCGCGCAGTTTTGCGAGTACTGTGCCAATGGCGTCGTCGAGTTCTTCCACGACATCCCCATAGAGTCCACGGGCGGAGTGACCTTTGAACTTCGCCGAGGCGAAGATCGGCACGTGCGGCATCACGTGGGGCAGGTACAGAAAGAATGGGCGGTCCTTGTGTCGTTCGATGAAGTCGACGCCCTTGGCCGTGAAGCGAGCGGTGAAGGTCGACTGATCGGGGTCGAGTTCGGCGACCTTCTCGCCATCGAGCAGAGGCAGCGGCGGCATCTCGGAGGCGAGGGAAGGGTGGTATTTTGAGTTATCGTTCGAGTAGGGCAGGCCGAAGAATTCGTCGAAGCCTTGGCGAGGTGCGGAGAGCTCGGGCACCGTGCCGAGGTGCCACTTGCCGAAGCACGCCGTCGCGTAGCCGCGGTCCTTGAGCATCTTAGGAAGCGTCCATTCGGAGGGGTTGAGTCCGAAGCGACTCGTGTGATTGAGCGCGCCCTGCATGCCGACGCGGTTGGGGTAGCATCCGGTGAGGAGGGCGGCGCGGCTGGCCGTACAGACCGCTTGGGCGACGTAAAAATCCGTGAAGCGGGTGCCTTGCTTGGCCAGCGCGTCGATGTTCGGCGTGCGGATGTCCTTTGCTCCAAAGCAACCCACGTCGCCGTAACCGAGGTCGTCGACCAAGATTAGCACGATGTTCGGTGGACGATCCGCGGCGAGGGCGGCAGAGGCGAGTAGGAGCAGGAGTAGGAGTAGGAGTAGGAGGAGGCGCATCAGATTCGTTCGAGCTTGAGCGGGTAGGTCTTGCCCGAGGCGAACTGGGCCACAATTAGCGAGCCGTCGGGGTTCGCTAGGACGTCGTGCGGGTGCAGGAAGACGTCGGCGGTGTGCTTCATCGGCAGGAGCTTACCGGCGGCATCGTAGACGGGCGCCGATCCGGCGATGTTCGAGACCACGCGGAGGTTCGCGTCGAGGATCGAGAGGAAGCCGCGGCTATTACGGTCCTTGGGCCAGTTGTCGGCGAGGTGGGCCACGACGTAGTGCTGGCCGAAGCGGCGGATCTGGCGCGGGTTGCCGCCGGGGAGGTCGGTCTGGGCGAGCTTCTTGCCGTCGAGGTCAAGGCGCAGGAGGTACTGCTGATCGCTCATCGCGATGAGCATGGTCTCGGACTTGTCGGCGGCCGTGTCGATCATGCCGCCGTGCGGGCCCCAGTGGACGATGCCGCCTTCAGGTCCGCCGAGGAGGCGCTTGAACGAGCCATCCGCGGCGTAGTGCAGGATGTAGTCCTTGCCGTAGCCATCGAGGACGTAGAACTCGCCATCGGCGCGGTGGAGCGTCCAAGAAGGACGGTAGTCGGATTCCTTGGCGTAGTTGCCCGTATTGGTGGGGAGGTGCCACTCGCCAAGTTGTTCACCGTTGGTCGCTATTTTGAATACCGAATGCAGGTTGAGATCAGTGATGAAGATGGCCTCCGATTTCTTCCAGGGAACGAGCGCCAGTCCGTGGGCGCCAGGGAACTTGGTCCCCGTCCATTTGTTCGCCAATTTTCCGGCATCGTCGTAGAAGAGCACGTTGTTGGCGACGTGGTTGGTCAGCAGGATAATCTGTCCGTCGGCCGTACGGGCGAGGCCATGGCAATCGTTGACGGGCGTCTTGTCGTCCAGCACACCCCAGCCCGGGACGACGCGATACTTGAAGTCGCCTTGGCCGAGCACTTCGGGCGACGAACCCTGCGCGAAGGATCGTCCGACCGCGCCGTACCATGCCCCGGCGAGCAGGGCGTTCTTCAGGAGGGAGCGGCGGCTGAGCGTCACGGCTTACTGCTTCCAGACGCGGACGCGGTGGTTCTCGGAGTCGCCGACGAAGACGCTGCCGTCCTTGTCCACGAACACGCCGTGCGGGCGCGCCAGCTGGCACTTCAGGGGGTCGCCGTCGGGGCCGTCGCCTTTGACGCCGGTGCCGATCTTGAGCTCAAGGTTGCCGGTCTTCACGTTCACCATGCGGATCGAGTGCGATTCCGTGTCGGCGATCCAAGCGTTGCCTGCGGCGTCGAACGACACGCCCTTCGGGCCGCTGAGGGTGGCGAGCTTCGCGGGGCCGCCGTTGCCGGTGAAGCCCTTCTTGCCGGTGCCGGCGATGAGCGAGATCTTGTCGGCCTTGAGGTCGAGCTTGAGGACCTGGTTGCCTTCGCGGGTGCAGACCCAGAGATTGCCGGCCGCGTCGAAGTCGATGGAACGCGGGCCTTTGATCGGTGTGCCCTTGACCGGGGCACCGTCGGGAGAATCACCCGCCTTGCCGGTGCCGGCGATGGTCGTGATCACGTGCGACTTCATGTCGACCTTGCGGATCACGTTGTTGCCGATGTCGCAGATGAAGAGGTTGCCGTTGGCGTCGAACTGGATGCTGTGCGGGTTCTTGAGCTGAGCCTGGTCGGCCTTGCCGCCGTCGCCGGAGTAGCCCGGCTTGCCCGTGCCGACGACCGTCGAGATGATGCCCGTCTGCACGTCGACCTTGCGGACGACGTGGTTCATCATGTCGACGATGAAGAGATTGCCGCGCTTCGGGCCGAAGCGGAGCTCGTGGGGGAGATTGAAGGTCGCTTCCGTGGCGGGTCCACCGTCGCCCGAGTAGCCTTTCTGGCCATTGCCGGCGATCAGGTGGATCTTGCCGTCCGGCGTCACCTTGCGGATGCGCTGACCGGTGTATTCGCAATACCAGATGGAGCCGTCGGGGCCGCGGACGACGCCGAAGGGATTGTCCATCTTCGCTTCGGTGGCGGGGGCGTTGTCGCCCGAGTAGCCCTTCTGGCCGTTACCGGCGAAGGTCGACACGGAGGCCGCGGACAGAGAGGCCGCAGCGAGAAGGGGAAGGAAGCGGAGGAGCATGGGGGTGGGATAGGGGTAGGGGGTAGGGATGAACTAGGTGCAAAGGTGTAAAAGTGCAAAGGTGAACGCGTGCGTTGCACGCGAGGGGACATGTGGGCACGGGGACACGTGGGCAAGGGGTAGGGTCGGGACCGCGTCACGACATAGGGTTCAATGGCCGCCGGATGGTGGCCTTAGGTAGGGTCACGACTAGGTTGTGACCGGGCGCGGCGTAGACTCACCCCTACCGGACGTTCACCGTGCGGCGAACGCGCTAGGGCAGCACGCGGCGCTGCCCACTCTAGGGGGTGTCGCTGAGGCTAGGTCCCTAGGTCGGTTGACTTGAAGGCCTGTGTGAAGCCCTCTGCAATTTGAGCATGCATTTCCTATACGTCGATGAGAGCGGGGACGTCGGGTCTAAGTCGGGGTCTAGTAGCCACTTTATTCTTTGTGGCATATTGGTGCATCACGCGGATTGGCATCGGGTGCGAAATGAAGCCAGGCAGATGCGCTCGCGTTTATGCAGTAACTTCGGCTTCCCCGAAGCCGCCGAAATCCATGCGTCGGAACTGCTGAGCCGGACGGACAGGCATTTCAACCTCAGCAGACGCATGCGGCTCCGGTGTGCCGCCCATGTTCTCGGCTTCATTGAGGTAAGACCTGCCATTCGGCGATTTCGCACGGTCATCGATAAGGATAAGACAGGCGATAATTGCTACTTGAAGGCATGGACGGGCCTGCTTTCTAAGGTCGTTGCTGAAATTGAAACATTACGGCATGACCATTGTTCTTCTCCGGGCCTAGTCATCGTCTGTGACGACCATCGTACGGCTCCTCGGCTAAAGATAATGAAGCACGTCGATCCGTTGTCTCGGCTTGAAGGATTGCTTGTCGATTTGCCGTTTGGGCTAGCCTCTCATGATAGTCAGATGCTGCAGCTGGCTGATCTCTTGGCGTATCTTTCGAAACAGGTGGTGGCACCTTCAGGCTTGTTCGTCTCCGGTGCGGAAATCCTCCTCTTGGAGCGTTGCGAGCGCATCTTCCTGTCGGCGGGAGAAGGGTAAACGAAAAGAGGGCGCTTTCGCGCCCTCCTGATGGAGATATCTCAGCTGAACGAGTCAGCCTACACACCTGACATGATGTTCATGCAGAGTGATTGGAATGCAAACCGAAAAACCTCCTAGACCGAAGCTACGTCGCAGGGGCGAGTGCTGCTTACGGCTGACCAAGGATGGTCAGCCCTACCTCATCGCCGCCCAACGCACCGCATTCTCCACGACCTTGATATTTTCAGGCTGCTTGAAGATGGGGTAGGTCTCGTGGCCGGGGCGGTAGTAGAAGACCTTGCCCTGGCCGACCTGCCAGGTGATCCCGCTACGGAAATATTCTCCTTTGTCCCAGCGTTCTTCGAAGACGACTTCATCGGGCACCGGGACGTGGAAGGGTTCGCCATACATCTCGGTCTGCGGGATGTCCCATTTGGCGGGAAGACCAGCGGCGATCGGATGGCCCGGCTTGGTCGTCGTCACGTGGCCAGGGGCGCCGTCGTTACGGTAGGACGGGAAGACGCACTGAGGAAGGGTCAGCGTGTAGGTCGTGCCGTCACGCTTGACGTTGGGGGTCATCGGAGCGCCCGCTTTCACGCCCTTGTAGTAAGGGGCTTCGTTCACGTAGACCCACTTGGCCGCGGCGCGTTCTTCGGCGGTGAGTTGTTTCAGGGCGTCGTCCTTAGAGCGTTCCTGCATGAGGCGGACGAACGGCTTGGCCCAATGGGCGGAGTGCAAGGCGATGAACCCGAGCTTGCCGGCCTGGACGCGACGGACGATGGCTTCGACCCGGGCATCATCCTGTTCCTTCACTTTACGGTGACACCAGAAGACCAGCACGTCGGCCTGATCGAGCGCGGCATCCGAAAGCCCTTGATCGGCGTCGGCCAGTCGAGCGGTCTTGACGGCGAGGTCCTGGTTCTTGGCGAGCTCCGCCGCCAAGGTCTCGCCGAGGAACTTGTCGCCGTAGCCCTGAGACTGCTGAGGCTGCTGTTCGTCCCAGACGAGCACGCGGATCGGCTTAGGCTCAGTCGCGAGAGCGCAGAAGGGAAGCAGGGCGAGGAGAAGGCGCATGAGGTGGGCGGGAGAAAGATGGAGGATGGAAGAGGGCGGATGAGTAAGTGCAAAGGTGCAAAAGTGCAAAGGTGAATGCGTGCGGAGCACGCGAGGGGGCACGTGGGCAAGGTGACACGTGGACACGGGGAATGAGAGAGCTCAAGGGGAGACCGGATGATTGGCTGGGGTTATGTAGCCCGCAGAAAGCCGGCCGGTTTCCGGTCTTTCCGAGTGAGGGTTTCAGCCTACCTCTTTGCGCTGCCCACGGATTGACCGATCGCGACGTGCGAGCACGCTATCGTCATGCGCCCCATCGCTCGTTGGTTTGGTCCGGCGGTCTTTTCTTTTATCGTCATGCTGATGAGCGCTTCTCCGATGATGGCCGGGATGTCTCCCGCCGAGGTTAGGGCTTTCGAGGAATGCATGGTCAAGGCTGCTAAGGGTGATCGGCTTTCCCAGTGCCTGCTCGGCGACTTATACTCAGCGGGTCAAGGGGTGTCGGAGGATCAGGTAGTCGCGACAAAATGGTACCGTCAAGCCGCTGAGCAGGGACTTCCGCTGGCTCAGCACAAATTAGGTAACCGTTACGCTTTTGGTCATGGCGCGCCGAAGGACCTTGTCGAATCGACCTCGTGGCATCGAAAGGCCGCTGAACAAGGCTTAGATTGGTCCCAGTATCATCTGGCGAATTGCTACTTAAACGGCGAAGGCGTGAAGAAGGATGCTGACGAGGCCTTAAGGTGGTTCCGCGCAGCCGCCGAGCAGGGCGACTCCGCCTATCAATATCAGCTCGCGTTGAGCCTTCATCAGGGGCCGCTGGCTTATCGGGACGGCAAGCAGGACATGCCGGAGGTCTTGAAGTGGTATCGCGCGGCCGCCGTCCAAGGCGAGATCGATGCGCTGCGTGCGCTGAGTCATCTCTACGGACAGGGTGGGGATGTGGAAAAGGATGACGCCGAGGCTCTGAAGTGGCTGCGTATGGCGGCTGGGTGGGGCGACGAGTCCTCCCAAGGGCTTCTCGGTGATCGCTATGCTAGCGGTAAGGGGGTGGCCAAAGACGAGGTTGAGGCATTCGCCTATTATCGTCTCGCCAGCGTATATCCCAGCAGTCCTGCCCAGAATAATCTGTCCGCCGGCAAGAAGCTGGCCGCGATGGAGCCGGCCATGTCAGCGGATGCCAAGGAGCGGGGTATGCAGCGTGCGGACGTTCTGAGGTCGGAGATAGCGGCGAGGGTCAAGGCGAAGGAGACCGAGCGTGATCTCAGGAATACGACTAAGTGTAGCGGCAGGTGAGATGGGAGACGAGGGGTGACAGATGACGGATGAGTAAGTGCAAAGGTGCAAAAGTGCAAAGGTGAACGCGTGCGTTGCACGCGAGGGGACATGTGGGCACGGGGACACGTGGGCAAGGGGTAGGGTCGGGACCGCGTCACGACATAGCTGAATCGTCATGTTTCAGGTGGCGGGTGGCGGGCATAGATGGGTGCTCAAGGGCAAGCCGGAGACCGGATGATTGGCTGGTGCATGAGGTAGGGACGTGATTGCCATCACGTCCGTGGGCGGACGGATATCGGGAGGATCGGTGACCATGCCCGGCTCGACGAACGTGCGGATGCGAACGGCGGTCATGGCAATGACCGCCCTACCCGATGCAGATCCCCGGCGCCTAAGGCGCCCTTACTTCTTAGCGGCGGGCGCGGGCTTGGCCGGAAGGAAAGCGCGAGTCTGGGGCGAGCCGGGGAGTGCGGTAACTTTCAGATCTTTGACGAGATAACGGGCGCCGTTGAAGCCGCCACCATTGAGGTAGAACGGGCCCATGGGGCGATTGAAGGCATCGTCGGAGGCGGAGATGGTCACGCCGTCGATCGTGAGGGTGAACTTCGCGCCGTCGTGGATGCAGACGACTTCATGCCAATCCTTGGTGAGATCTGTCAGCTGGCCTTTGGCCAGGACTTCGCGCTTCAGGTCCTTGAAGGCGGGTCGGATGAGCTCAAACTTACCGGTGTCGGGCAGGAAGGTGAAATCCATCGCATGGGCGCCCGAATCGGCCGGCCAGGAGACAAAGAGGAAATTCTCCTTCGGATCGAGGAACTTCATCTTCCACTCCGCCTTGATCTGGTCGAAGGCCGTCAGGATCTTGATCGTGGCGGTATGCTTCTCGGTCGGGACCTGTTCGCCGAGCATCGCGCCCTCGGCGAACTTCCATGAGCCATGGTGAAACGCCAAGCCCAGGTCGAGCGGCGCATCGCCCGTTTCGTGGATGATGACTCCGGCAGGTTTCTCTTCGGCGAAGAGGGAAAGGCTGAGCAGGAGGAGGGGGAGGTGCTTAATCATGGAGGTAAGTAAAGGAGGGTTGGAGGATGGTTGATTGAGGTAGGGGCGCCACTGCGTGGCGTCCGTCTTGGTAAATCTAAGGTTGGGCTTAGCGATTATATGTTTTGATATTGGTCAACGGACGCGACGCAGTCGCGCCCCTACCTCACGCAATAATCTCCTTCACCACGTTCCCGTGAACGTCAGTCAGGCGGAAGTCGCGGCCGCCGAAGCGATAAGTGAGCTTTTCGTGGTCGATGCCGAGCTGGTTGAGGATGGTGGCCCAGAAATCGTAGACGGTGAGCGGCTTATCGACGGCGTAGTAGCCGAGTTCGTCGGTCGCGCCGAAGACGGTGCCTGGCTTGAAACCGCCGCCGGCCACCCACAGGCTGAAGCCGTAGGGGTTGTGGTCGCGTCCGTCGCTACCCTGCGAGAACGGCGTGCGGCCGAATTCGCCGGAGAAGATGACGATGGTATGCTCGAGGAGTCCGCGCTGCTTGAGGTCCTTGAGAAGCGCGGCGATGGGCTGGTCGACCTGATGGGCCATCATGCCGTGGCCTTTGACGATAGCCCCGTGGTGGTCCCAGGGGTTGGCCACGTTGCCGCCGCCGATATTGCCTGAGAGGCAGCTGAGCTCGACGAAGCGGACGCCTTTTTCCACGAGGCGTCGAGCCAGCAGGGCTTGACGGGCGTAGCCGGCGGTAAGCTTGTCGGGAGAATCGATGCCATACATCGCCTTGGTGGCTTTGGATTCGCCACTGAGGTCGCAGATCTCGGGCACGGCGGCCTGCATGCGATAGGCCGTCTCGTAATTACGGATGGCCGCTTCGACCTGCGGTTCGCGGGAGGCTTCGGCGAAGGCCTGGTCGACCTCGTTGATGAAACCAAGGCGTCGTCGTTGGGCTGCGTCGGCTTCGCCGGGTTGGATGTTCGCGAGGGGCAGGGCGCCATCGGCCTTGATGATCGAGGCCTGGTGCTGTCCCGGGAGGTAGCCGTTGTTGAAGAGTCCCACGCCGCCGTGCGGGGTGCCGGCATTCCCGCTCTGGAGGACCACGAAGCCCGGGAGGTTCTGGTTCTCGCTGCCGAGGCCGTAGTTGAGCCAGGCGCCGGCGCTGGGATGACCCATGAAAGGGAAGCCGGTGTGGAAAAAGTAGTTCCCCTGGGCGTGTTCGCTGACCTTGCTCGTCATCGAGCGGACCACCGTGAGGTCGTCGGCGCAGTCGGCGATCTGCGGGAAAAGGTTCGTCATCTCGATGCCTGACTGCCCGTAGCGCTTGGCTTCCCACGGGCTTCCCATGATGTTGCCGTTGTTGTTGAAGACCGTGCGCTGGACCGGCACCGGCATCGGCTTGCCATTGAGCTTGGCGAGGGCGGCCTTGGGGTCGAACGAGTCGACATGCGAGACGCCGCCGGACATGTAGCAGAAGATGACGTTCTTGGCCTTGGCCTTGAGCGGCCGCTTGCCGGCGGATTCGGCGCCGAAGGCGGGAGAGGAGAGCAGGCCGGACAGGGCGATGCTGCCGAAGCCTAGGGAGCAGCGGCGGAGCAGTTCGCGACGGGTAAGCGGATGCATGTTATTTGAGATAAAGGAACTCCTTGAGGTTGAGGACGGACTGGGCGAAGTCCTGCCAGACCATGGCCGGCTTATCGGCGTGGTTGACCTTGAGGTCCGCCAGGTAGCGCGTTGCTGCGGCCTGTTCGGCGGACGAGGCCTTGCGCGCGAGGGCTTGGAGGAAGAGCGTATCGACCTTGGCGGCGTCGGGCTGATTACGATCGAGGGTCGCCGCCCACTGCTTGGCGGCGTCGATGACGAAAAGGTTGTTCAGCAACGTGAGCGATTGGGCGGGTACGTTCGTGGCGTCGCGGCGCCCGACCGTCGTGAACGGCTTTGGTCCGTCGAACGTGGTGATCAGTGGATTGAGCGTGTTGCGTTTGATCGTCAGGTAGACGCTGCGACGGACCTGTTCCCGGGGTGCGGCGATGGCATTGTCGCCTGGTCCGTACATGCGGTGCTCCATCTTGCCGGCGAAGGTGATGAGCGAGTCGCGCAGGGCTTCGCCTTCGAGGCGTCGGACGCGGACGTGGGAGAGGAGGTCGTTGTTGGCATCCTGGGCCAGGGCCGAGGCCGTGGGGAGGCTGGAGCGTCGGAATGCGTCGGTGAGGAGCAGTTCTCTGAGCTGTGCCTTTACGGACCACTTCTGGTCGACGAATCGTTTCGAGAGATAATCGAGTAGTTCGGGGTGCGTCGGGTGATCGCCCAGTCGTCCGAAGTTGTCGACCGTGCCGACGAGTCCGCGTCCGAAGACGTAATGCCAGAGGCGGTTGGTCATCACGCGGGCCGTGAGCGGATTATCGGGGGCGGCGATTTTTTCGGCGAGCTCGAGACGACCGCTGCCGGTGGTGGCGAAGGCCTTGGAGTCGAAGGCCTCGAGGTAACGGCGCGGGATGGCGGCGGCGGGTTTCTTGTAATCGCCGCGCACCATCAGCGGCTGATCGAAGCCGACGTCGTCCCAGAGGCCGGGCGCACGTCGCGGGGTGATCAGTTCTGCTTCCAGCTTACGGTATTCGGCGGTCGAGCTGGTCAGCCGTGGCGTGAGGGTGCTACGAGCGTCCAGGAGTCTGTGACGTAGGGCTGCGTCGAGCAGCGCGGCTTGAGCTTCGTCGGCAGCGTCCTTGCCCCAGGCGGAGGCAGCGTCAGCCAGTGCGGCTACCACTTCTTCGACGGTGTCCAGTTTCGGGGCTTGGACGACGATGGCTTCGCCCGGCGCGGGGCCGGCCCCTGCTGCATGAAAGACGACTTGGCGGACGCCGTAGGTTCCGGCTGCGGCTTCTTTACCTTCGGGGCGGGTCGAGTCGTCAGGCAGGGTGAACTCCAGGTAGGCGGACGAGCCTTTGCGATAGGCGGTATCGAGCGTGAGCCAGACGGGTCGGTCCGAGTTGATCGCAGTCTTCGGGAAGCGGTTGCCGGAGTTGCCGATCGGGTAGTTGTCCGTGATGAGTCGCACCGTGGCTCCGTGCCCCATCGCTTGGACGCTGATGAAGTCGGTGGTGACTTGGAAGCGCGGCGAGGTGAGCACGGCGCTGTGCTTGGTCGAAAGCAGATGGGAATGGAGTCCGGACGGCAGAATCTGTTTGGTCACGTCGGGCCCGCTGGTCTCGATGCGGAATTCGCCCGGGGCGAAGCGGGCCTCCATGCCGTTGCCATGACGCAGCCATTTCGCGGAGCTGCCGTCGCTCAGCGACCAATCGGCTTTCACGCTGCTCGGGGCCTTGGCTTCCTTCGGCTTGAGGCCGGCACGCAGGAAGGCCGCAGCATGCAACGGATAGGTCGGGTCTTCCTCGTGCTTGAAGCTCTCGGCGAGTTTCCCGTCGGCCGACTTGAGCGCTGCCAGCTTGGTGCGGAGCTCGTCTGCCTGGGCGCGGAGGCCGTCCAGTTTGTCATCCTTGGTCGCGACGGGCGCGAGTTCACCGCTGACCGTACCTGCTTTGAAAGAATCGGCGATCTGGGTCGATGTCAGCGCAAAGCCGTACAGGCGTGCTTCCTCGAGTTCACCGTGCAGGAAGGCGTTGCCGCCGCCGGTGTGACGTCGGCCAAAGAGCAGGCGAGACTTGTCCTGGGCGAAGGTGTGGAGCGCGGCCTTCTCGTTGGCCGGAGCGTAGCCTTGGCCGTAAGGCTGGCCGTTGCGGTAGAGTTCGATTTTTCCGTCGGGCTGATACACGATGGCCAGGTGAATCAGTTCGCCTGGCTTGGCGGTCTCGGCCGGACCGTTCACGTTCTGGGTGCGCACGCTGTTGTTGCTGCCGGCCATCCATTTCGCCTTCTGCCTCTCAGCGAAGACGAGCGAGTCGAAGATCCCGCCTCCGATAGACTCTACCGTGATCACGCCGCCGCCTCGCTGATCGAGGGTCGGTAGGGCGACCCATGCCTCAACGGTCTTGGCTGTCAGGGTGTCGGTGGTCGCACCAGTCTCGGCGAAGGATTTTTCGCCGTCGAGGATGAGCCGCCCATTCTTGATGACCGCTCCGCCGTTGAGTTTGGCGTCGAGCTTGCCGACGAGGTCGCGGCCATCCTGTTCGAAGGTCCACCAGTGGCTCGGGGCGGGTCCGGCGCTCTGGTCCGCCTTGAGACGGCGACGGAAGTCATCGGTGGAAAGTTCTTTTTCCACCTTCGCCAACTCGTTTTCGAGACGGACGCGCTCCTTGGCCGACGAGCGGATGCGCCCGAGCGCGGCGGGAATGTCTTTAGCTTGACGAATCCAATCGGTGGCGAGTTCGGAGCGGATGGCCTGTTTGAGTTCGGTGAGTCGGTCGCGGTGCTGGCCCAGTAGGGCGGGGGAGTCGACGGTCACCTGGCCCGGACGCGTCGAGGCGAAGATACCGTAGAAGGCGGTGAAGTCCGCCTGGCTGATGGCGTCGAATTTATGGTCGTGGCAGCGGGCGCAGGAGACGGTCAGTCCCAAGAAGGTCTTCGAGACGACGTCGATCTGGTTGTCGACGTTACGGACCTGTTCGTCGATCGTGTCCACGGGCTGGAAGCCGTGTTCGATCATGCGGAAGTGGCCGGTGCCGAGGGCGGACTCGTTGATTTTTTCCGAAGGGTTGATGCGCGGGGACTTCAGCAGGTCGCCGGCGAGCTGCTCGCGGACGAACTGGTCGTAGGGGACGTCGGTGTTGAAGGCGCGGATCAGGTAATCGCGGTAGCGCCAGGCCTGCGGAATGGCCGGATCGCCTTCGCTGCCGTGCGTGTCGGCGTAGCGGACGAGGTCCATCCAGTGGCGGGCGAAGTGTTCGCCGTAGCGAGGCGAATCCAGCAGGCGGTCGACGACCTTGGCGAAGGCGTCGGGCGAAGCATCGGCTTCGAAGCTGGCGATCTCGGCGGGCGAGGGCGGCAGGCCCGTCAGGACGTAGGTCGCCCGACGGATGAGCGTGGCCTTGTCGGCCTGGGCGGACGGCGTGATGCCGGCGGCGGCGATCTTCACGTCGAGGAAGCGGTCGATCGGACTGACGGAATTGCCGGCAGGGATGGCAGGCGAGGTGATTGGCTGGAAACTCCACCAGTTCTTACGGACTGTCAGGAGGTCGGACCACGCCGGGGTGATCGAGTCTTCGGGAGCCTTCGTGCGTGGGTCGGGCGCGCCGCGGTTAATCCATTCCGCGAAGTCGGCGATGATCTTCGCGTCGAGCTTAGGACGCTTCTTCGGCATCTGCAGGGTCTCGTGGGAGTAATCCATGGACTGGATCAGGATGCTCTTCTTGGCGTCGCCTGGGACGATGGCCGCGCCTTCTTCGCCGCCCTTGAGCAAGCCTTGGCGATAATCGAGGCGGAGGTCGCCTTTCTGCTTCTTAGCGTCGTGGCATTCGTAGCACTCCGCCACGAGCACCGGACGAATCTTCGATTCGAAGAATTCCAGGTCCGCCGGCTTGAGGTCGGCGGCCGCCAGGGACGAGGTGCCCAGTGCGAGGATGGCGAGCAGGCGGCGCATCAGGAAAGGAACGCGCGGGCGATGCGGTCGGCCTGTGCGCGGATGAACTGGCCGCGTTCGGCCATGGCGGCAGCCGGGAAGCGGCTGGAAGGGCCCGCGATGGTCACGGCGCCGATGGCATGGCCGTGCTGATCGAGGATGGGCGCGGCGACGCAGTTGATGCCGTCGAAGTGCTCACCCTTGTCCAAGGCGTAGCCAAGGGTGCGGATGCGTTCGATCTCTGTGGCGAGGTCGCGTTTCGTGACAATCGTCTTCTCCGTGTGCTTCTCGAGCTTCAGGCGGGCGAGAAGGGCGTCCTGTTCGGCGTCGGGGAGGAAGGCCAGCATGGCCTTGCCGGGTGCTGTGCAGTGAAGAGGGGCGTGCGAACCGATATCGACGATATACTTGAAAGGGTGGAGGGAGGTCAGCTGGTCGAGCATCACGCAGCGATCTTCGGCGAGGCAGCAGAGCTGGGTCGTCTCGCCGGTGTGCTGTTGAATGGCGCGCATCGCCTCGATGGCGGCCGCGACCAGGCTGCGGGATTCGCCGCGCGGCTGGCTGAGCAGGAGAAGCTTACGGGTGAGGGTGTAGCGGCGGGTGACTTCATCGCGACGCAGGTAGCCGGCGTCTTCTAGGGTTCCGGTGATGCGGTGGGCGGAAGCCGGCGAGAGGTCGAGGGTGGCGGTCAGCTCGGAGAGCGTCAGTCCTTCGGGGCGATGCGCCAGCGTCTCGATCATCGCGAGGCCTCGTTCGAGGGCAGGCACGCTCGAGGCGCCGGTTTCGGTCGAGGGTGAGGATAGGCGCTTCGCGGCAGGGGTTTTCATATGCGGAAACTATTCCAAGTATGGAATAGCGGGATTGGCCCGAGTCAAGCCGTCGGGCAGGGGATTGCTTTAAGGACAACCCCTCAGGCGGGCGGGTTCCCTCAAGCCTCCCTTGAGTCCTGCGATTTCCTATCCGCCACACCTGTCATGGGTAGGGCTGACCGGCCCGGTCAGCCGCGGGCGCGCGGGCCGCGCGCCCCTACCTCATTACTCCAATACCTGAATATGATTAATGCTGGTGAACTGGCGGTGGTCGGTGAACTGGCGGATGAGCTTCTTCTGGGCGTCGATCTCGAAGATCTGGGCGGTGGCGCCGAGGTGGCCGTGGCCGAGCCAGTTCATGACGAGGGTGTTGCCGTTGGCGAGGCGCTCGACGGAGCTCGCGAGGAAGAGGGGGTTGTCGGTGACTTCGTTGCGGCCGACGTTCCAGACGATCTTGCCGGAGCGGTCGATCTCGACGACGCCATCGCCTTCGCCGAGAGCGACGAGCCAGTTGCCGTTGGCGAGTTCGCGGACGTCATGGACATCGCCGTTGACGGGCTGCGTGCGGAGGAGTTTGCCGTCGGAGGAAAGTTCGAGGACTGCACGGTCGCCCTTGGCGCTCACGAGGTAGCGTCCGTCGGCCGTCTTGCGGCAACCACGCATCTGCTCGTGGGTGCGGATGGTCGGCGTCAGGGGGACTTTGAGTTCCTTGGCGATCTTGCCGTCGCGGCCGATCTCGAGGAGGCGTCCGGGGCCGCATTCGACCACGAGCACGCGTCCGTCGGCCAGCGGCTGGCAGCCCTGGATCTCGACCTTGGCATCGGCGACATATTCCCAGACCACGGACTGGTCCGGTTTCACTTCCTTGGCGCCGTGGACGTGGCTGAAGAGCACATTGCCATTAGGTAGGAGCCAGGAGTCTTGCGGGTGTTCGGCGGGGGTTGACCATTCGATGCGGCCATCGGCAGAGACGATCGCGACCTTGCCACCGACGTAATCGCTGACCAGCAGGCGACGGCCGAAGGGCTTGGGGGCGAGGCTAGAGAGGGGTCCGGAGACACGGCTACCCATCGCGTTGAGGTTGTTCTTGGCGGACGGGGGCATCGGAGGCTCCCAGCCCTTCGGGGCGCCCGAGTTAATCACCGGCTTAAAGGTATTGTCGCCCACGCGGAGGTTGTCCGCGATGATGCCGTTCTGCGAATGGCGCCAGCAATGGATGGCCTCGCCGTCGCTCTTGATGACATTTCCGATGACCTCATAGCCATCGAGGTTGAAGTTCGGTTCGATGGACGTCGTCTTGGTATCCATGTAATTGTAGTTACAGCGGAAGTTCCGAATCTGACCGCGGAAGGAGGGGTGTCCGAGGAGATAGCCGCTGCCGTTCGGATTGATCGTGCGGGTGAACTGTACTGTGATGTTCTCGGCATCAAACGATTCGCCCGGGCCGACCTTGCCGCCGGGCAGGAACTTGCCCGTGTGTTCGCCGTAGGCCATCACCGAGCGATTCGTGTCGGTCATCGTGATACCGTCGACGAGCACATTGCGGACGCGGCCGTGGGCGAGCACGCAGGCGTTGATATTCTTCACCAGGAAGCCCGGCTGGACGTTGTGGGAGGCGTTCATGTCGATCGTACCCTTGCCGGTAATGCGGACGCCGGAGATGACGTCGGGCTGGCGGCCGTGGCCGATGCGAATGCCGTAGGCCTCGGGGCCGTCGTAGCTCACGAACCAGACGCTGCGGACGTTGTGACCAGTCTTGCTGCCGAACTTCACCTTCACGCCGCGGCTGAGCTCCTGCCAATCGCCCGTGATCGGGGTGCGCTTGTGTGAGGTGTCGCCGAACTTGTCGCCCCAGACGAAGGTGTCGGGTTTCCCGTCCTTGCCTTCGCTGTCGGTGATGATGGTGAATTCGCGGACGCCGCTCAGGTCGTAGTCGCCGCCGATCTCCAGGTCGTCGAGCTTCTTGCCGGCGTCCTGGTCGGTCGTGATCTCGCCGGCTTTCTCCAGTTTGCAGAAGTCATCGGCCAGCTTGAGCGTCGCACCGGCCATGAGCTCGATTTCGATGGACTTGTCGACGTACAGAATCGCGCGGTGCTTCGTGAGGCCGTGCTGATGCAATCCAGGCAGGAAGGTCAGCTTGTCGCCCGGCGCTGCGGCATCGAGGACCGCCTGCGGATCATCGCCCGGCTTAATCTTATGTTCGGCGGCAAAGAGGGAAGTCGCGAGGATGAGGGCGAAGAGCAGGAAGAGGCGCATTACAAAGATAGGGGTAGGGGTGGGGGTAGGGGCAGGCAAGTCGCTTAGGATGCCCTGCGGTATCGGATAATGTTTGAGCGGGAAAAGAGAGAGCCAGCAGGTGGCTGCTAGCTGAATCGACCTACCCCAACCCCTAACCCTACCCCTATGCTTACTTCACGACCACCCAAACGTTGCGGTAGACGACGGGGTTGCCGTGGCCTTGTAGGTAGAAGGGGCCGGCTTCGGGGACTTCGGTCTTGAACGCACCACCGGGAGTCACGCCCTTGAGCTCGAGGTTATCCTGCACGACCACGCCGTTATGTCGGACCGTGACGAAGGCGCTTCCGGTCTTCTTGCCGTCCTTGTCGAACTTGGCCGCGGTGAAATCAATGTCGTAGGTCTGCCACTGCAGGGGAGGGAAGCACATGTTTACGCTCGGGGCGCTGTTCTTGTAGATGCCGCCGCACTCGTTATCGAGACCCTTGAGGCCAAAGCTGTCGAGGACCTGGACTTCGTAGCGGTGCTGCAGGTAGACGCCGCTATTCGCGCGACTCTGTCCGCGACCGAGGGGCTTGAAGGGCAGGAAGAATTCGAGGTGCAGTTTGAAGTCGGTGAAGGCCTGCTTGGTCTTCGTGTTGGCTTCGAGGAAGCCGCGCGGGTCGATCTTGCCGTCGACGAAAGCGTCGGCGTTCTTGCCGTCAAAGAGGATCGTGGCGTCCTTCGGAGCGACGAGGCCTTCGGTTGGGCTGTGGCGGATGATGCGCTTAAGGTCGAAGCCAGTGCTCTTAATCGTCACCACACCGTCGGCGAGCGTGGCAGAATCGATATTGTCCTTGAACAGGACGGCTTTGCCGTCGCGCTTGCCTTCGACTTCGATCTTCGGTGTGCCATCCCATCCCGCACCGGGAAGGCCGCCCTTGAAGAGCACGAGGCGATACTCGCCCTTGCCCAGCGAGATGACGTTCGCGCCCATCTTGATATTGGCGAACTCACCCTGCAGGCGCGGGTCTTCACCGGCTTCGACTGATTCGGCTTCCGTCAGGTAGACGGGCGGCTCAGGGGGCTTCGGCGCGGCCGGGGTTTTGGCTTTCGGCGCGTCGGCGGCGAAAAGGGAGGTCGCTAGCAGGAGGGCGAGGAGACGCATGGGGATGCGTTCATTTCTTACCCTTGGGGTCAAGGTTGGCGAGCAGTTCTTCGGGGGTGACTTTGGATTCCACGCCGATGGCGGGGATGGGTACCTTGGCGGTCCAGAGAATTGCGTTTAAGACCAATTTACGCTGATCGGCGTTGCCCCAGTTCTTGTGATCGTGGCCGCCGGTGAAGCCGAAGCCACGGCCGCCGTCGGCGCGTTCGGTAGCCCAGGCCACGTGTTGTGGCAGGCGATCCGCCACCTCTTGGCGAACCTCCGCGTTGCCGGAGCGAACGCCGTTGGGGAGTTTCAGGTTGGCCGGCGGAATCGCGCTTAGGATCGGGACGACGGACTGCATGCCAGCCTTGAAACGCATGTGGAAGTACCATTCGTCGTGCGTCGTGAAAGGGTGGACGCCGTTGGTAATCGGGTGGACGGGGAGCTGGGTGAAGTCGGCCTGCCAGTGCGGGTTGACGGACCAGAACGGCTCACAGTAGCCGCCCATCCACTCGAGGAATTCAGCGCCACCTTTTTCCTTAAGGACTTCGGTCGCCCAGTGGAGGGTCGCGAAACCGCAGCCGCGCTTCATCTGCGTAGCGAGGTGGGAGAGGCGGTCGTTCTGGACGGCTGGGTGAAACGTGTAGCCGTCGGCGTAGATCAGAATCGTGTCGGCTTGGGCTATCTCGTCGTCGGAGGGCCACTCGCCGTTGAGGTGCGTCTTCACCTCGACCAGGTCGCTGGCGCCTTCGCGTAGGCACTTAGCCAGGAGCAGCACGCCGGCATTGTGCTCATGTGCCCCAGGGCCGTGGCTTGGCTTGCCGGCAATCATGACAACGAGTTTCTTGTCGGCGGCGAGTAGCGGGAGCTGGAGCGCCAGCAGGCATAGCAAGATCAGGCGGGCGCACGTATTCATGACGGGAGCTTACTTGGGCTCGCTGGTCTGGCGGAGGTAGAGGAAGAGGCTGCGGACGTCCGGTTCCTCGAGGCCGTTGAGGAGGCCTTCGGGCATGAGAGAATTCGGGCTGACGACGCGAGTCTTGATCTGGTCCTTGGCGATGACCACGGGTGCCGGGGCGCCCGGGACCTTGAGCGTCAGGGTCGACTCGTTTTCGGCGCTGATGATGCCTGCCTGGAGGGAGCCGTCCTTCAACGTGATGTAGACGAGCTGATAGTCCTTTCCGATGACGGCGTTAGGATCCATGATGTTCTGCAGCAGGTATTCGAGGTCGGTGTAGCCGCCGGTCAGGTGTGGCCCAATCTCGCCGCCGGTGCCGAAGAGCTGGTGGCAGAGGCCGCACGAGCCTCGGAAGAGCTCGCGTCCACGTTTGACGTTGGCGTGTAGGATCGCGTCGGTACTCAGAAACTTCTTATAACTGGCGATCGCCTTGGCTTTGGCTTGGGTGCTGGCGTTGACCGTACCCCAGTTCTTTTCGAGCCAAGCGTTCATCTTATCGTCATTGAAGCCACGGATCTTGCTGGCGAGCGGAGCGCTGAGGACGTCCTTCTTGAATTTGCCGGCATCGATCGCGGCGAGCAGCGCGCGGGAGCTGTCAGCGCGTCCTGCGAGGGTATTCAGGGCGAGAGAGTGGACGCGCTTGTCCTTGTCTGCGACAAGTTCGATAAGGAGCGGCGCGATGCGGGGATCGTCGAACTGTCCGAGCGCGGGGATCGCCGCTCCGCGCAAGGCGCCGGCCTTGGCCAGGTTGAGAATGGCGGGCAGAGATTCTTGGTCGTGGATCTGGGCCAGGTTGGCGAGGACGCGGGCGCGCTCAGGCACGGCGGCCTTGGGGTTGAGCAGGGTGGCGCGGAGTTCGTTCAAGGCGGAGGCGTTACCGAAGGTCACCGCAATCTGGCGAGAGCTGCTGCGCACCTCGTTAGAGGGGTGCTTGGCAAGTTCGTCGTAGGCCTTGGGCCACGTAGCGGGTTCCTTCAGGCGATTCTGGCCGACGAGGCCATCTTTGATGCCGTTGAGCAGGGTGGCGCGGAGGTTGTCATCGGCGGCTAGCAGGGCCTGGCTGAGGAGCTCGAGCTGTTCTCCCTTCGCACCGGGTTCGACTGCCGCGGTGGCTAGACGGCGAGCGGTGAAGTTCGCGAGTTTGGCGAAGGGGGTCTTCTGGGCGAGGGCCAGGCCGCGGGTCGGGTCGGCGGCTACAGCCGGTTCCAGTGCGTACCAGAGCAGGAACGGGATATTCTGGTCAGAGACATCCTCCGCATGCTGGGCGAGCGGCTCGAGCCAGCTCCAGCGGTCGGCCAGCGGGAGGCGCTGGGCGGCGGAGGCGATGCGACGACGCACGACGGGGGAAGGGTCTTTCTGGCTGAGCTGGACGATGCGCTCGTAGAGGCTTGCCGTGGGCTTACCGCCTTCGGTGGCGCAGGTGATGGCCCAGCCGCGGACGGCGTCGCTCTTGGCTTCAAGCGTGCGGAGGAGGGTGGCTTCGGTGAGGGCGCCCTGAGCTTGCAGCGTCCAGAGGGCGCGCAGTTGACGGGTGTCGTCGGGGTTCTCGAAGAGGATCTTCTCCAGCGCGGCGGTCGTGGCCGCGTTGGCGCCGCGTTCCTGGAGGAGGCGTCGGGCGTGGCGGACATACCATTCGTTGGCGTTGAGGTGATGGGCGACCAGTTCGGCGTCGGAGAGCTTCGCGAGGTCGACCTTCACCGGCTTCACGGCATCGGTGACGATCTTATAGACGCGTCCGTTGGAGCGGTCGGTGAATTCCTTCTGCTGGTGGCAAGGGACCTTGTCATACCAGTCGTTGATAAAGACGCCGCCATCCGGACCATACTGCGGGGAGAGGCCGCGGAACCACCGGTCGGAGCTCACGCCGAAATCGATTTTCTTCTCGCTGCGGTAGCCGCTGCCCGTCGGGATCATCGTCTCGCAGCGCAGCTTGTTCATGTGGATGTCGTGGAAGAAGAACTGATCACGCCATTCGGCCGGGAAGGCTCCGCCGAGGTACACCATCGCGCCGGCGTAGGCGGCTTTCTCATAGCGACCCCAGGCGATGGTCTTGATGTCTTCGTAGGTATGCGTGTCCGGGTGTGTGCCGGCTTGGCGCTGGTAGCGGGCTCCCTGGATGGCGTGCCACATGTGTGGGATGACGCAGGCCTCGAAGAAAGCTTCGCCGTGGTCGTTCCAATCCACGCCCCACTGGTTGCTGCCGCCTTCGCTCCAGCGTTCGAAGACCTTGCGCGTTGGGTGGAAGCGCCAGACCGCGCCTTCGACGAGGATGCGCTCGCTGTCCGGGGTGCCAGGCTTGCCGACGAGGGAGCGATTGAAGATGCCGTGCGTGCCGTAGAGCCAGCCGTCCGGGCCCCAGATGAAGTCGTTCAGGGTCTCGTGCGTGTCGTTGCTCGCCCAGCCATCGAGCATGACCTGCGGTTCGCCGGCGGGCTTGGGTTCATCGCCGTCCTTCATCGGAATGAAGAGTAGGTTGGGCGGAGAGCCGAGCCAGACGCCGCCGACGCCGACGGCGATGCCGCTGGAGAACGTGGCCTTGTCCCAGAAGACCGTCTGCTTGTCGAAGGTTCCGGAGCCCTTGGTATCTTCGAGCACCAGGATGCGATCCTTGGCCTCACCGGGGCTGGCGGGGTAGTTGGTGTTCTCGACGATCCAGAGGCGGCCGCGGTCATCGATCGTGTAGGCGATGGGCTGGACGATCTTGGGCTCACCGACGATCAGCTCGACGCGGAAGCCTGCGGGGACCTTGAGGGCGGCGGCGGTGCCGGCCGGGGAGAGGGCCGGCTCGCTGGCGGTGGGGCGGTTTTTATCGTTGAGCGGTTCGTACGCCGCGTGGACGAGGGAAGCGCAGAGCGCGAGCGCGAGGAGGTAACGCATGGGGAGGGGCTAGAGTGGTTGAAGGAGGGAAGAGGCAGCAAAGCCATAAAGTGTCAGGATTACGACCTGTGTCGTTTCGCTCATACCAGGGGATTAATGAGGGAAGATGAAGCTAATCCAGATGGAGGACTGAGTTGATGACTGCGTCGATGGCAGAGGACTGAATCGATGACAGAATCAAATAGCCCATCCATCAGCCGCCGGAAACCAGGTGCTAACTACTTATCTTGCCCTCATGCCCTCCGGCCTCAGATCCTCGTATCCAACCCTTGTCCCCGTGTCAACGTGGCCACGTGTCCCCTCGCTTCAGGCGAGTATCTCGCGTACGACGCGCCCATGCACATCGGTGAGGCGGTAGTCGCGGCCTTGGAAGCGATAGGTGAGGCGTTCGTGGTCGAAGCCGAGCAGATGCATGATGGTGGCCTGTAGGTCATGGACGTGGACCTTGTCCTTCACGCCCGCGAAGCCCATCTCGTCGGTCTCGCCGAACTGGAAGCCGCCTTTCACGCCGCCGCCCGCCATCATGATCGTGAAGCAGTCGGGGTAGTGGTCGCGGCCGAGCACTTCGCTCTTGGCCGTACGGCCTTCACGGAACGGGGTGCGGCCGAATTCGCCGCCCCAGACGATGAGCGTGTCCTCGAGCAGCCCACGCTCTTTAAGGTCATTGATGAGCGCGGCGACGGGTTTGTCGGTCGCGGCCATCTTTTTGGTGAGGCCCTCATTGATCCCGGTGTCTTTGGCTGTACCGTGGAAATCCCAACCCCAGTCGAAGAGGTGCACGAAGCGTACGCCTTTCTCGACGAGACGTCGGGCGAGCAGGCAATTGTTGGCGAAGCTGGATTCGCCGGGCTTGGCGCCATAGGCCTCGAGCGTCGTCGGCTTCTCTTTCGAGATATCCATGACTTCCGGCACGCTGGTCTGCATGCGGAAGGCGAGTTCGTATTGGGCGATACGCGTGACGGTCTCGGCGTGGCCGAGTTCGTCCTGCTGGCGCTGGTTGAGGTCCTTAAGCGCGTCGAGCGTGGCGCGACGGAGGTCGCGGGTCATGCCGGGCGGGTCGTTGGCGAAGAGCACCGGGTCGCCCTTGCTGCGGCACTGCACGCCTTGGAAGACGGACGGGATGAAGCCCGAACCCCAGCAGCCTTGGCCGCCGCTGGGCTGGACGCCGTTGGAGATCATCGTGACGAAGCCCGGAAGGTCCTGGTTCTCGGTACCGAGGCCGTAGGTGGCCCAGGAGCCCATCGACGGGCGTCCTTGGCGGGCGTGGCCGGTGAAGAGCAGGAGTTCGGCGGGTGCGTGGTTGAATTGATCGGTGTGCATCGCCTTCACGAGCGTGACCTCGTCGGCAATCTTCTGAAAGTTCGGCACGGCGTCGCTCATCCAGAGTCCGCCTTGGCCGTATTGCTTGAATGTGCGCGGGGTGCCCATGAGCTTGGGCACGCCGGTCGTAAAGGCAAAGGTGCGACCTTTCAGGAAGGAGTCAGGACAGTCTTCGGCGTTACGCTTCACCAGCTCCGGCTTGTAGTCGAAGATGTCGAGGTTGGGCGGTCCGCCCGACATGTGCAGGTAGATGACACGCTTGGCCTTGGCCTTGAAGTGCGGTTTGCGCGGGGCGAGCGGGTTGTCGTTGGCGGAGGAAGCGCCGAGGGCGTCGGTCTGCATCGCATGGAGGGCGATGGCGCCGAGGCTGAACTGGCCGACGCTGCTGAGGAACGCACGGCGTGTCTGCAGGCTGAGCTGGGCTTCGCGAAGAGGGTGGAGCATCTCGAAAGGGGTAGGGTTAGGGGCAGGGGGTGGGGTTGACCGTTTGGTCTCAGCGGCGCATGAGGAACTCGTCGAGGTTCATGATGACGCTGCTGACGGCGGTCCACGCGGCGAGGGTGGGGAGGTCCGCGCCCTTGTCGGCGGGGCCGAGCGGATCGGTGGCCATCTTCAGCGCGAGAGCGGCGTCGGCCTTGTACTGCGCGGCAGACTTCGTGAGCAAGGTCTTCAGCGTCGCAAGTTCGTTGGCATCCGGTTCGCGGGACAGACAGAGCGAGTAGACGAAGCGCAGGCGCGTCTCATCGGTGGTGCCGCCTTCCTTGAGCAGGCGACGTGCGAGGGCCTGGCTGGTCTCGACGAACACGGGATCGTTGAGCGTCACGAAAGCCTGCAGGGGAGTGTTGGAGCGGCCGCGACGGATGACGCAAGTCTCGCGGTTCGGAGCGTCGAAGGTCGCGAAGCTCGGATAGGGCGTGCTGCGGCGGGTGTCGGTGTAGAGGCTGCGACGGTAGCGGTCTTCGCCGGTGCTAGTCATCCAGTCGCCCGAGCCGCCGAAGGCGATGCTCAGGCCGAGGTTAGGACGGATCGGTCGGACCGGCGCGCCGTACATCTTCGCGCTGAGGAGTCCGCTGACAGCGAGCGCCTGGTCGCGGAGCATTTCGCCGGAAGGACGGAAGCGCGGGCCGCGAGCGATGAAACGATTGTCAGGGTCCTGCTCATTGAGTTTGGCGCTGCTGGCGGACGACTGGCGGTACGCACGGCTGTTCAAGAGGAGCGTGAGCATCTTCTTCGTATCCCACCCACTCTCGACGAACTCAGCGGCGAGCCAGTCGAGTAGCTCGGGGTGAACGGGGAGGTCGCCCTGGCTGCCGAACTCTTCGCTCGAGCGCACGATGCCGACGCCGAAGACCGTTTCCCAGAGGCGGTTCATCGTCACGCGGGCCGTCAGCGGGTTATCGCGGCTGACGATCCAGCGGGCGAGGCCGAGGCGGTTCTTCGGGAAGGATTCATCCCAGCGGGCGAGATGCGTCGGCACGCCTTCGTCGACTTGATCGCCGAGGGCCTGCCAGTTGCCTCGGAGTTGGATGAAGGTCTTGCGGCGATTTTCGCCCGCGAGGTCTTGCATGATTGGCACCGTCACTGGCTTGGAGGCGGTGATTTTCTTCTTCAGGCCATCGGCGAGGGTGCGTTCGGCTTTCGCGGCGGGCGAGACGTTGCGGACGTAGTAATCACTCAGCTGCTTTGTCTGTGTCTTCGTGCGCTTTTCTTTCGGAGTATCGAGGACGGCCTTGAGTGGCTTTTCAGTCAGCTTCGGACCTTTGGCCAGCCATTCGTCAAAACCGACGACCCAGGCCGGGTTCGGTTTTTTGAAGACCGCTTCCGCGTCGGCGGCTTCCTTTATCCATTTTTCGCGCTGCACCTTGACGCCAGGTGGGTAGATTTCGTGGAGCGGGACTTCGTCCTTTTTGTCGCTATCGGCGCTTTGGTTGAGGAAGGCGTAGGAGCGGAAGTATTCCGTGATCGTGATCGGGTCGTACTTGTGGGTGTGGCACTGCGCGCAGGCCATCGTGGTGCCCATGAAGACGGCGTAGGTGGTGTTCACGCGGTCGATGACGGCGGCGTTGCGGAATTCCTCGTCGCTCGTGCCGCCTTCGTTCTGGGTCATCGTATTGCGATGGAAGGCCGTGGCGATGAGCTGGTCTTCGGTCGGATTGGGCAGCAGGTCGCCGGCCATCTGGTCGATGACGAACTGGTCGAAGCGCTGATTCTGGTTGAGCGCCTTAATCACCCAGTCACGGTAGGCCCAGATCTCACGGCCCGGGTCGCTCGGGTAGCCCGCGCTGTCGGCATAGCGGGCGAGGTCGAGCCACTGGCGGGCCCAGTGTTCACCGTAGGCGGGTTTGGCGAGGAAGTGAGCGACGATGTCCTCGTGCTTGGCGCCAGAAAGTTTTGCGACTTCCTCGGGCGTCGGCGGCAGGCCGGTGATATCGAGGGCGAGGCGGCGGATCAGGATGGTCTTGGGCGCTTCAGCGGACCAGGTCAGCCCTTCCTTCTTCTGTCGGTCGGCGAGGAAGGCATCGACGGGGTTACTTTCGCCATTGTTTGGCACCGACGGACGAGCGACGGGTTCGTAGGACCAGTGCCGGCCCCACGGGGCGCCTTGCTTGATCCACTCTTTGAGGAGCGCTACCTGCGCCGCCGGGATGGTCTTATGCTGCTTCGGCGGCGGCATGACCTCATCCGCATCCGTCGACTCGATGCGCTTGATGAGTTCGCTCTGCTCGGGTTTGCCCGGCAGGATCACGAAGTCGCCCTTGCGGTCGCGCTTCGCGTCTTGTTCGTCGTCGAGGCGCAGCTTCCCTTTGCGGGCTTTCTCGTCGGGGCCGTGGCAGGAGACGCAATTCTCCGAAAGAATCGGGCGGATCTGCCGGCTGAAGTGGATCGGTTCGGCGGAGCACAGGGCACCGACGAAGACGCCGAGGAAAAGGGTGGCCTTGGAAGGCATAAGGTTAGGACAGGCGGAGGAACAGGGGAGTTCCGCCGTATGGCTTATAAAAGAGACCGCCGACCCCGGGATTTCAACCCCAACATAGGCACGTTTCCGCCCTTAACTTGTCCTTTTCCGTCTGCCGATGATTTCAGCGATCGGCCTTCAGGAAGGCGATGGACAGAGGAACTTGGGTCAGGGAGTGGGAACTCTCGTCCTCGAGGTAGTAGTGTTTCACGCCGGCCTTCTTGGCGGCGGCGAAGATAGCGGCCTGGTCGAGCTGGCCGGTGCCAAGGGTCACATCGTTATCGGAATCATATTTATGCCCCCAACTGCGTGGCAGGCCTTTGCGTACGTCCTTCACGTGCATGAGCGGGATGCGGGCGCCGTACTTCTCGAAGATCGCGACCGGATCGGCACCAGGCAGGTAGGCCCAGAGCACATCGAGTTCGAAGCTCACGTCTTCGGGGCGGGTCTGTTCGTGGATGAAGTCGTAGAGCGTGCCTTTGCCTTCGGCGACGAATTCCATGCCGTGGTTATGGAGCACGAAGGTCAGTCCGTGCTTTTCGCGGAGCTGCTTGCCCATCGCGTTCATCTCGGAGGCGCGCTGGGTCGCGGCGGCCTTGTCGAATGGCGTCTTGCTAGAGGGCAGTGAGACTCGGACGTATTTCGCGCCGAGAGTCTTGGCGACGGCGGCGACCTCGTCGGTCTTCTTGAGGACGTCGTTGTAAGGGGCCCCGTAGGAGGAACAGGTGATGCCGCGGGCGTCCATGAGTTCGCGGATCTTGGCCGGCTCTTGGCCGAAGAGATTGGACATCTCGATATCGGTGATGCCGAAGCCCTTCACCTTATCGAAGGTCGCGGGCATGTCGGCCTTGAACTCGTTGCGGAACGTATACGAGACCACGCCTGGGGTGCGGTCGAGCAGCGGCGCCGCGATGGCGGTGGCGAGGGAGAAGAGAAGGGAGAGGAGGCGGAGCATCGTGGAAACTAGAGTATGGAGTATTGAGTATGGAGTATAGGCCGGAGTGTAGGGTAGGGAGACCGGCCCGGTCATCCGCGGGCGTGCGGGCCGCACGCCCCTACCTCTTGCTGCTATCGATTATCTTGCGTAATTCCGCCGGGTCGGCGCCGGGGTGGAGGCGGCGCATGATGACTTCGAGGTCGCGGGTGTCGCGATTGAGGGTCGGCTCGATGCCGGTGCCTTCGCCGTAATCGTTCCAAGTGGCGACCTGCACGATGGGGGCGCCGCTGTTCATCGCCTGGTCGAAGGATTCGGCGAAGGTCTGGCCGTTGCGATAGTCGATCGAGCCGTAGCTCTTGCCGACTCCCGCTTGCGCGTAGAAATCCCGATAGCCGGGGAACGCGACGGCGACAAAGGCGCGGTTGGCTTGCTTCTCGGTCGCATAGAGCGTGGCCAGTTCGGCGGTCCAGCCTGCGCTCCCGACGGCCTTGCCTTCGCTAACCGGCACCCAGGCGAACGCACCGTCGATGGCGGGCCGGTGGCTGAGGTGGGGTAGGGCGAAGGTGAGCGGATTGCTCTTCAAGTCTGAGCGGATGGTTTTCCATTCGGCTTCGTCTAGGTACTGCGGACCAAAGATCATCAATACCGGCCGTCCGTCGAGACGGACGTAGTCGGGGTCGGTCAGCCAGTGCGTCTCGGCCCAGGCAAACGAAGCCGCGACCTTTGCGGTGGCCTGCGCACGGCTGAGTTTCCGCTCCTTCATGAAGCGATGACCGGGATTATCCTCGACGCAGACCGCGAACTTCAGCCCGGACTTCTTGAGTTCGGCGATCAGGAGCACCGTGTTGCGATGGATCATCTCGTAGTCCGCGAAGCCCTCGGGCCCGTTCCAGTCGATGATCGCACCGTCGATGCCGGCGGCCTTCATCAGGGCGACCTGGGTGGCGATGACGCCGGGGTCGGATGAATCGTAGGGTCCGAGCGCTGGGTGGTCGTGGGAGGCGAGGGCACCTTGGTCGGGGTCGGTCTTTGCCATGGTCCAATGCCAGCCCCAACGTCCGCTCACGGCCTTGCTTTCAAACCAAGGCATCATGTGGACCAATACCAAGGGGCGGTCAGGCTGCGGGGTGGCGCAGGAACAAAGGAGCCACCCGGAGAGGGCTGCCATCAGGATGCCTGCGAGACGCATGGGGCAGTAGACCCCGCCCCTTCGATTCCTTCAACCCCCAAGCAGGAGACCCCGGGGACGTCGAAACATCCCCGGGGTCTTTAAATTGGTCGGGCAGGAGAGATTTGAACTCTCAGCCTCTGCTACCCGAAAGCAGCGCTCTACCAGATTGAGCCACTGCCCGACACGAGACATTAGCATAGACCAATCGGAGGGGGTGTTTTCAAACTAAATCCATCGGGAAAATCACGAGGGGTGGTGGACTTCGGCGTTTTTCGGCCCTAGTTGCAGGGATATGAACCTTACGGTACGACGTTCCAGTGAGCGCGGTTTCGCCGATCACGGCTGGCTGGTGGCCCGACATAGCTTCAGTTTCGCGGACTATTACGACCCAGCCCACATGGCCTTCCGGTCGCTACGCGTCATTAATCAGGATCTGGTGGCGCCTGGTATGGGCTTTCCGGCGCATGGCCATAAGGACATGGAAATCTTCACGTATGTCCTCGAAGGCGCCATCGAGCACAAGGACAGCATGGGCAATCATGCTCAGCTCTTACCCGGGCAGATTCAGGTCATGAGCGCCGGCAGCGGCGTGAAGCACAGCGAGTTCAATCCCTCGAAGACCGAACGCCTCCATCTCATCCAAGTCTGGATCATGCCGGACCGTGCTAATCTCAAGCCGCGTTATGCCGAATGGACACCTTCGCCGGAACAGCTTGAAGCGCCCAAGGTGCTCATCATCTCGAACGACGGCCGCGAAGGTTCGGCGCACATCAGCCAGGACGCGGACGTGTATCGTGTGAAGACCAAGTCCGCTGGCACGGTTTCCCATGAGCTGCGAGCGGGCAGGGGCCTTTGGTTTCAGTTGATCGGTGGCGACGTCGAGATTGGCGACGTGAAACTCGCCCCCGGCGACGCCGTCAAATCCGAAGACGCCGGCACCTTCGTCTTCAAGTCCGCCGGCCCCGTCGAAGCCCTCCTTTTCGACCTCGCCTGATTTAATCCTACATTCCCCTATACTCCATACTCTATACTCCATACTCTCGAATTATGAGCTCCCCCCACATCCCTCAGAAGTCCCCAATCCCCGTCCTCGTAGAAGCTGGCAAGACCTACTATTGGTGCTCGTGCGGACACAGCAAGACGCAGCCCTTCTGCGATGGTGCCCACAAGGGTTCCGCGTTCACGCCGGTCCCTTATAAGGCTGAAACCAATGGTACGGTCTATTTCTGCGCCTGTAAGCATTCTAAGAAGGGCGCCCTCTGCGATGGCTCCCATAAGGCCCTCTGAAGTTAGCCCTTTCAACCCCTGTCATATCGGCTAACCTGCCTTTGCTATGAAAAAAATCCCCTGCATCGCTGCGCTCCTCCTCGGCCTGGCCTTTATCTTCTTTGGTGTCCATTTCTGGGCCCAGTTTGGCTTCGTGCCGAAGCCTCAGCATTCTGAAGCTGCTGGTGCGATGATTGGCGCTATGTATAAATCTGGCTACCTATCCTTCGTTAAGGTGCTCGAAATCGTCGGCGGCATCCTGCTGATTCTGCCTCGCACGCGTGTCTGGGGTCTGTTCATCATCGGCCCCATTCTGGTCAATATCCTGGCCATCGGCATCTTCCTTGATGGTAAGACGGATGGACTCGTCATTGGCCTCGTCGTCCTCGCCCTCATTGTGGCGTGGTCCAAGCGCTGCGCCCTCTGCTGCGTCAACACCTGTGGTTGTTCCAGCGGCTGCGGTTGCGGCACCAGCGGTGGCTGTGGTTGTGGCTCCTCCGAGAAGCCTGCCTCGACCGGCGGCTGCTGCGGCGGCAAGTAAGCCGTCCGGTCATCACGAATCAGCCCCCGACCTCGGGGGCTTTTTTGTGCCTGCGCGACTTGCAGTCGCGTGCTGGCATGGGTGCAGGGGATCTGCTGCGAAGCAGGGTAGGGACGCGTCGGCGACGCGTCCGCCTCGGCTGCAAGGTCGCAACGCCGTCGCGCCCCTACCAACCATCCGGTTCCCCTATGGTGCCCCCTTTGAGTTCGGCCTCTGGTAGGGACGGCTCTCCGAGCCGTCCGTTCGCGGAAGTATATGCGTGAACCAACGGCGGGCTCGGAGAGCCACGCCCTACCAGCTGCTTCGCAGCGGTTCACCATGCCAGCATGCCCCCCCTCGCGGCTCCGCCGCTTTCTGGTCCACCAAGCCTCTGGGCCTCCGGGCCTCTCGTGTATCTCCCCCTGTCCACGTGTCACCTTGCCCACGTGCCCCCTCGAAGGCTTCGCCTTCGCCTACTTCTTCTTCGCCGGCGGGGCCGCCTTGAGTGGGTGTTCCTTGAGGATCTCCTCGGTCATGTAGAAGTTGATGCGGTCCTTGGTGGCTTCGCGGACTTTTTTCACGGTGGCCGGTGAGACGAGCTTGCCGTTGTTGCCGAAGGACAGGCGCACGTAGCTGAGCACGGCCGCGGCTTCCTCGTCGTTGAGCAGTCCGCCGAAGCCCATCATGGGCGGCACGCCCTTGGTGGGGTCGAAGTGCTGGCCGCTGACCGTGATCTGGCCCCAGAGTCCTTTGAGCAGGATCTTGGTCATGCGTTCGTCGTCATCGATCCAGTTGCTCTTCGCGAGGGGCGGGTAGATGTTCTGGATGCCCTTGCCGTCGGCCTGGTGGCAGGTGGCGCAGTGCGCGTCGCGGAAGTAGATCTCGCGACCGAGCTTGAAGACCTTCTCTTCGGCGGCCGTGAGCTTGCGTGCGGGCTTGGAGTCCGTGCCGGCTTCGGGAACGGGTTCGCCGATCTTGAGTTTACCGGCGAAGTAATCCGAGGCGGCTTGATTGCCGTCGAGGTTCAACTGGCCGGCGGCCTTGAGGGCCTCGACGTCGTCCTTGAGCGTATAGCTAAGTGCGTAGTGCAGGACCGGGCCGACCCAGCGGTCGATGGGCTTGCGGAAGGCTTCCACGGCGATCTTGGCGCCGTCGGCGTTGTCGAGCCAAGTGGCGGCGACAATTGCCGTCAGGCGCACGCGGGCGTTCTCGTCGCGGACTGCCTGATTGAGGAGTTCGACGTGGTTCGGGATCTTCCAGAAGGAATGGCGGATGACGTCTACGGCGGCGGCCCGGGCTTCGAACTGCTTGGCCTTGAGCACCAGGGCGATGAGTTCGGCGTCCGGCTGGTTCTGCGCCCAGGTGGCCCACAGGGCTTCGCAGAGATGGTGTTCGTAGGCGGGGTCCTTGGGGTCGAGCTTCGCGACCCAAGCCTTCACGGCGGGGAGCACTTCGGCGGGGGTATGGCCGCGGAGTTCGCGACGCGTGCGGTAGCGGGTGCGGTACTCAGGTTCCTTGAGGTTCTCGAGGAGTTCGGCCACCGAGGCGCCGTCGATCTTGGCGGGCTTCACCAACGGGCGCTCGGGGTAGGTGATGCGGTAGATGCGGCCGTGCTCGTGGTCGCGGTTCGGATCGCGGGCATTGTGCTGCATGTGGCCGATCAGCGGATTATGCCAGTCGATGAAGTAGAGCGAACCATCCGGGGCGAATTCGATGTCGACCGGGCGGAAGTTGCCGTCGGTCGAGGTGAGCAAGTCGCCGTTGTCCTTGCCGACGAAACCAGCACCGTCGTCATGCTTCGTGCCGAAGCTGATGCCGAGGAAGCCGATGGTGTTACACGTCATGAAGTCGCCTTGCTGTGCGTCGGGGAAGTGGCGCGAGGAGACGAATTCGGCTCCGGAGCTCGGACGGGAGCGCTTGGGGACGAACTGCTCGACCTTGATCTGTTCGATGCCGTACGGCATCTTCGAGGAGAGCGGCAGGGCCCACCAGTTCTCGCCGGGGGAGGCGTCCGAGAGGTACGGCTGTTCCCAATAATCGAAGGAGAAGCCCCACGGATTGGAGACGTCCACCTGGACGCGCTCGAGGCGGTAGGACTTCGGATCGAAGCGCCAGGCGCCACCGTCGTTGCAGCGACGGGGTCCGTAAGGGGTCTCGACCTGGCTGTGGAGGAAGCGGCCTTCCAAGAGGTAGAAGGCGCCGGAAGCATCGGCGCAATAAGCCGAGATGGCGTGGTGCGAGTCATGGGAGTCAAAGCCGTGCAGGATCAGCTCCATGCGGTCGGCCTTGCCGTCCTTGTCATCGTCGATGAGCAGGGCGAGGTTCGGCTCCTGCGAGACGTAGACGCCTTCCGGGGCGATCTCGAACCCGATCGGGATGTGGAGGTGGTCGGCGAAGACCGTCTGCTTGTCGGCCTTGCCGTCGCCGTCGGTGTCTTCGAGGATGATGATCTTGTCGTTGGGCAGCGTGTCGCCGGGACGGTAGGCTGGGTAGGTCGGAGTCACGGCGACCCAGAGGCGGCCCTTGGCGTCGAAAGACATTTGCACGGGCTTCTTGAGGTCAGGGAATTTCTCTTCCGAGGCGAAGAGCGAGACCTTGTAGCCGGGCGCGAGGGTCATCTTCTCGATGGCGGCTTCGCCGGAAAGGAATTCGGTCGGGTTACCGTTCTTCTCGCTCGGCTTGAAGTTGGACGGTACGGGCGGGAGAACGATGGTCTTGGAGTCGTCGACGGTCAGGTCGGTGCGCTTGCCTTGGGCAACGCCATGGATGAGCTCGTCACGGATGGCCGTCAGCTGGCGGCTCTTGAAGACCTCGTCGGGGTAGTTCTGCGGGCCAAACGGATTGTAGCGCTGGCCGTGGGTGTGGACGCCGTTGAGGATCGAGTAATCCGTATTCCACATGTAATCTTTCATCTTCACGGCGCCGTTAACGAGCGCTTCGTCAGCTTTGGAAGTGCGGGGCGTCGTGCCGTAGAGGCCATCGGCGAGGAGCTTGGCGACCTCGCGATAGCCGAAGTCGGTCGGGGCGAAGCCGTTGATGGTGTAGGGCGTCTTGCTCTTGCCGTAGGCGGCGAGGGTGGGGTGGAAGAGGTCGACGTACGTGATGCTGTGTTTCTTCGCGACGCGTTCCATGGCGGCGACGTAGAGCTCGAGGTTGGCGTTCTCCTTCTGGCCGTTCGGGAGGTCACGGGCAGCGGAAAGGTTCTCGAAGGCGATCGGCGAGACGAGGACGAGGCGCGGGGCGGTCTTGCCGTTATAAGCTCGGGTGAGCGAATGCGCGACGAAGGCGTCGACTTCGGCTTCGTAATTGGCGGCGCGGCCAGGGCCATCGAAGGATTCATTGTAACCGAAGAACGCGACGACGGTGTCAGCCTTCAGGTGGAAGAGCCACTGGTCCGGCGTGGAGAAGAAGCCCTTGCCGTTATGCTGGGCATATTCGGGGTGGAACTTCTCGGCGCCCGGGAAGGCCCACTGGCTGGCGCGCGCGGGGTGCGGGCGGAAGGCCGGGGTGTCTCCGGAGCGGCCCATGTTGCGGACGACGAGGTTCTGATCCGGGAAGCGGAGCTGCAGCTCGGTCTCAAGGCGGCCGTAGTAGGTGTCTCGTTCGGCAAAGCCGTTGCCGATGAAGACCACGCGTTCGCCCGCCGCGGGCGGGGTGACCTGCTGGTTGCGCTGCGTCGTAGCAATCGGCGGATTTTCGGAGGGGGCGTGCGGCGTCGGCGAGCCCTTGCTATTGTCAGGCCAGTTGGCGGCGTTTGCCTTATCCTCCTTCGTCTTGAGCTTCGTGTAATCGTTGGGACCAGGCTTGTCGGCAGCGAAGACGCCGGCGGAAAGGGTGATGAGGGCGAGGAGGAAGGCGCGGTGCTTCATGAGAAGGGAGGGTCGGCATATTTATATGCCAAACTTACAATTATCCAGCCCGACTTGAAGACGGTCTACGCCGTTTCCGCTCAAATGTTGTCTTATTCCTTCCAGGTCGCCTTCAGCGATGCCCAGACCCGCCCGATAAGGAAGACGCAGGCCGCGAGGACGACGGCATGCCCGACGGTCCAATACCAGGCTACCTTCGGATCGGCGGCGTGCAGGAGGCCGTAAAGGCACATCGCCCCGGCGGCCGCCAGGAACAGCAGGCGCACGCCGAGCAGGATGAGCATCATCGTCTTCATGCGGCCAAGTTGGTCGTCAGGTCCGACCCCGTCAAGGATACGCAGGGAGGGCTGTATCGATGACGGATGACTGAATGGATAAGCCAAACCAGTTGAGCCATACGCTCAAAGGGAAACCGGAGACCGGAATATATGTTGCGGCATAAATTTCTGGTGTCGGGTGACGGCCACGGTGGTCAGCCTTTCGGGTGTCAGCCGTTCAGCCCTCAGCCGCCGGAAGCCGGGTGCCAGCTCCCGATGGCCGAATGGCCGACCCCTGAACTCCTGATGCCCTTGCCCGTCACCCGACACCGAGTCTTTCTGCCTCTAGCGTCTTTCCCTTGTCCCCATGTCACCTTGCCCACGTGCCCCCTCGCGGCCTTCGGCCGCGCTCACTTCATCAGATAAGCGAAGAAATCCTTGAGCTCGGTATCGGAGAGTCCCGCGAGCAGGCCTTCCGGCATGATCGAGATGGGGCTGGCTTCGAGTTTCTCGATATCGGCTTGTTTCACGGTGGTGCGATTGCCAGCAAGGTCTTTCAGGCTGATGCTGCCCCCGCCTTGCGCGTCCATGATTCCCGTGAGGATGCGTCCATCCTTGAGCTTGGCGACATATGCGCCGAAGCCTTCGCGGATCTCGAGGCTGGGGTAGGTGGTGTTGAGCAGCCAGAACTCGAGGCTCTGTCGGTCATAGCCAGTGAGCTCGGGCCCGATCGCCCCGCCTTGGTCGAAGAGCTTATGGCAAACGGCGCAACGGCCGGCAAAGATCACCTGGCCTTTGACGGGGTCACCAAGACCGGTCTGGAGGAGGGCCTTGATGCGGGCCATCTCGCGATCCTTCTCGGGCGTCGGACCGGTGAGTAACAGGGCTTTCCAGTGACGTTCGATTGAGGCGTCGATGGTCGCGTCGTGGTGGAGGCTGAGCTGGCGAACGATATCAGGCGTGAAATGCTTCTCGGGCACCTTCCATTCGTCGGCGAAGCGGACCAGCACGAGTGCCCATTCCTTGCGCGCGGCCAACATGCGGAGGGCGTCCTCGCGCAAGGCTTTATCCCCGGCGATGCTACCTTCATATTTCTCCAGGATGGCTAGGGGGATCTGGGGGCCGTCCAGTTGGGCGGCGATGGGCAGGAGGCCGCGTTTGAAGGCGGTGGCTCCGCCGGTGCGAAGCTGTTGCGCGATGGCGTCGGCGGCTTCGGGCTTCTTGGTCTGGGCGAGGGCTTTGGCGATTGCGAGGCGACGAGGCGCCGCAACCTTGGTATTAGCGAGCTCCTTGAGCGCCTTCTTCAGGCCATCGGGCTTGGCCAACTCGGTGGCGATGTCTCCGCCGGACTGTCGGGCTAGGTAGGCTTGCAAGCGTGCGCTGAGATTCGCTGCGAGGGGAGGAATGGCGCCGCCTTGGAAGGCAGCGGCGATGCCGGTCAGGAATTTATCGGCAAGTTTTTCATCCTCCGTGAGAGCAATCAGGTCGGCACAGGCTTGCAGATTCTCAGCGCCGCCAGCCAAGGCGTAACGTTTGGCGAGCTTCTCGGCAATGTGTTCGCGGAACAGCGCAGTGTCACGGAAGGCCGTATCGTCGCGGAGGAAAGCGAACACGTCTGCTCGGTCTTTCTCGGCCTTTGACTCGAGGGCCCACCAGGCGAGCAAGGGAATATGGCCGCTGGTATCGTCGACCTGATTGACTCCCGCCCAGAGCAAGGGCAGCGACGCGGGCATCTTTTTGGCTGAAGCCAGAATCTGCGCACAGACTTCGATCTGCTTTTCGGTCTTGGCCAGTTTGAGGAGGGCGGCGTCGGGAGTATCGCCTCGTTCGCCCATGATCTTCACCGCCCAGCGTCGCACATAAGGGTCTGCGTGATTGAGCGGCACAGCTTTGGCCTGGCCGAGCGCGTCGAGTGCCCAGAGGGCTTCGAGGGCGTTCGGTGAAGCGAGTCTCTGGCGGAGTTCCGGCGCGAGTTCCTGCAGGTTGCGCCAGCCGATCTCGAGGACGGCTTGCTTGCGGAACCAGACGTTGCGGTGTTCCAGGTAACCAAGCAGCTCGGCCGGAGGGCAGGTGTGCAGGTCGAAAGGCTTGAGCTTCGGGGCTTCGCCGGCCGGGTGCACACGATAGAGTCGTCCGCGTTCCTTGTCCCAGTCGTCCACCGGCTTCACGTGGCTGAGGCGGGTGTCGTACCAATCCGCGAGATAGATGGCACCATCCGGACCGACCCCGGTCCAGACGGGCCGGAACCAGCGATCCGAACTGGCGATCAGGTCGGCTTCGTCCTGCGTACGGAAGGTGGAGCCTTCGGGGATGCGCGTGCTGACGTAGACTTTGTTGGCAAGGGAGTTGGGGGCGATGATCTGGCCGTCATATTCCTTACCGAGTAAGCCGCCTTCGTAGATGGCGAAAGCCTGCGGGAAGCGGCGGGTCTCGCCTTCGCTCTTCATGTGTTCGAACCAGCCGAAAGCATAGGCATTGGTGAGCGGGCCATGCTTGCCCCAGCCTTTGATGCCGTAGCTACCTTGCTCGTAGTGCATCCCGCGGGTCGCGCCGTAGTTCGTGCCGGAGAAGACGCGGCCTTTGCTATCGATCTCGAGGCTATAGGTATTGCCACCACCTTCGGCGTAGATTTCGAAGACTTTGCGGAGCGGGTGGAAGCGCCAGATGCACTGTCCTTCCCAGCGAATGTTCTTACTGCTCCTGCTGCTCACGTTGCCCGTGGTGGTGCTACCGTTCGCGCCATAGAGCCAGCCGTCCATACCCCACTTGAGGCTGGTGGCGGTGCTGTGCGTATCCTCGAGACCGAAGCCGCTGAGTTCGACTTCAGGGTCGCCGACCGGTAGGCCGTCTCGGGTGGCGTAGCTGAGTAGGTAAGGCGGATTAAGGACCCAGACGCGTCCCATGCCCGGCAAAGCGGCGGTGGTGATATTGAGGCCTTTCAGGACGTCGGTATGCTTGTCGAACGTCCCGGTGCCTTGCGTGTCTTCGAAGACGCTGATGATGTCGGCGCCTTTCTCGCCGCGGGGCGGAGGCAGCGGGACTTTGTCGAACTTGGCGCGGATGTGCTCGTCGTAACTGACGACCTTGAGCCCAGCAGGGAAGGGGTATTGGAGGTATTGGGTCACCCAGAAGCGCCCTTGCGAATCCCAGCTGCCGTAGATGGGCTGCGCGAGCGAAGGCTCGGCCGCCATGAGGTCGATGGTGAGATCAGGGCGAGCGGTGAACTTCTTCAACGCCACCGCTGGATTAGAAGGCGGGGTGTCATCGGCCATCACGCCGCGGCCCTTGAAGGACTTCATGACCTGCTCGACCTGCTCGTTGCCCGCTTGTGGGGCGTCCGCGGCTATGAGGCCGGCGGAGAGCAATAGGAGTAAGGCCGAGGATTGCATCTTCACTTGAGAGTCATGGTCACGCGCCGAAGTTCCATCACACTTTTGCCAGGGATGTCGGTCGCCCGCAGCTTAAGCTCGCCTTTGCCTGGCTCGAGCCGGACTTCGCCGAGGATCATCGTATGGAAAGGCTTCATGAGGGACTCGCCGGTGCCGCGCGGTACGACGTCCTGATCCGTGATCAGGGGCGGGTCCCAGGCATCGGCGACGATGCCCTTGAGGATCGTACCTTCGAAAGAGAGTTCGATTTTGGAGCCGACGTCGGCCTTGGGGCAGGTGTAGTCCAGCGCCACGACATAGGTGCCGGCGGTGATGACTTCGATATTCCAAACGGCGGAGTCGGACGTCTTCGTCCAGTTCACGAAGTACGAAGAGTTGGGTGCCTTACCGCTGCGAAGCATCTCGCCGCGCGGTTCTCCGTCGCGGGCGGGGAGCATCGTAATGGGGAATTCACGGTAGCCGATCGCGAGGGGGCGAGGATCGACCGCATTGCCGGGGCCGTTGGCGGTCTTGCCCTTGCCTTTGCCGGCTGCCGGGGTCGCGATACCAAGTTCCTTGCGCCAATCGGCGACCGCGGCGGTCAGTTCCTTGGCGAGCTCGGGCTGCTTGGCCTGGATCGGCGTGGTCTGGCCGGGGTCGGCGATCATGTCGAAGAGGTTGCCGGCGTTGTCGAGGCGGTGCGTCTGCGTGCGCACGCTGACGTTGTTGGCCCAGGAGTTGAAAATGGTACGCGGCGCCCAATCGGCATCTGAGCCTTTACTAAGCAGTGGCGTCAGGTCGCGGCCGTCGAGCGGCTTATCGCCGACCCGCTTGACGCCGGCGAGGGCATGGAGCGTGGGGCTGAGATCGATGGCCCCTGCGATAGGTTTGATTTGCGAGTCCGCGGCGATCTTGCCGGGCCAGCGGATGAAGAGGGGCGAGCGCACGCCGCCTTCATCAGTCATGGCCTTCTTGCCTTTCATACCGCCGGTCCAGCGAGAGGTGTTCGGTCCGTTGTCTGAGAAATAGACGACGATCGTGTCGTTCTCGAGGTTCAGCTCTTTGAGCTTCGCTAGGATGCGGCCGACATTGCGGTCCTGGTTCTCAAGCATGGCCCAGACGCAGCGGGTCGCGTCAGCCTCTTCGTCCTTCGGATTAGTCGCGGTCTGGGTGATGGGTTTATCCTTGAAGCGGTTCCAGTCTTCCGGCGGCACGGAAAACGGCGAGTGCGGCGTGGTGAACGGCACGTAGCACAGGAAGGGCTTGGCCTTGTTGCGGTCGATGAACTGCAGGGCCTTCTCGGTGAGGACGTCGACGATGTAGCCCTTGGAGGGTTTCATGACGCCGTTGTTTTCGAGCGGGGCATCGAAGTATTCTCCCCAGTGACCGGAGGTATAGCCCCAGAAGGTATCGAAACCGCGGGCGAGCGGGTGATAAGGCCACTGGCTACCATTGTGCCACTTGCCGAAGATTCCCGTCACATACCCTGCGGCCTTAAACGAGTCGGCAAAAGTCTTCTCGTCGAGGTTCATGCGCTCCTGGCCGGTGGAGACGCCGTAGACGCCGAGGCGGCGATGGTAGCGTCCGGTCAGGAATTCGGAACGTGTCGGGGAGCAGACCGGCTGGACGAAGAAGCGGTCGAAGTGTGCGCCGGCCTTGGCAATCGAATCGATATTTGGCGTCGCAAGCTGGTGGTTGCCGTTGAAGGAGTAATCGCCCCAGCCCGCGTCATCGGCGAGCAGCACGACCACGTTGGGCTGCGTCGCGGCGGTGAGCCGATAAACGACAAGGAGCAGGCAGGCCAGGAAGAGACGCATGGCTTATTTCTTGGCAGGCAGGTAGCCGAGCGAGACGAGGAAGTCGTCGGCGGCCGCGAGGGTCTCGGCGAACTTCGACTTGTTGAAGAAGCTGTGCTTTTCGCCTTCGTAGCCGATGAGGTCGCAGCGATTGCCGGCGGCTTTCATGACCTCGGTGAATTTCTCGACGGTCGAGTAGGGGACAGTGGTGTCGGCCTTGCCGTGGAAGATGACCGTGGGCGGCGTGCCTTTCTTGACATGGTGGATCGGCGAGATTTCCACGGGTTCGCAGCCAAACTTTTCCTTGTCCAGGCCGGCGCCAAAGCCCTTGAGGTCGAGACCGGGGAAGGGGGCCATCACGGTGCCGGGATTGAAGAGCACGAGGGCGTTGGGCATGCAGGAGACCGACTTGTCGTCCTGTGCGGTGTCGAGTCCCGGCACCGTCGCGACCGCGGCGGCGAGGTGTCCGCCCGCCGAACCGCCGCCGACGGCGATGCGGTCGGGGTCGATGCCGAGGCGCGCGGCGTTGGCGCGCACCCAGCGGACGCAGGCCTTGGCATCGGATACGCAATCTGCCGGCTTGGCGTCCTGCCGCGTCTTGACGCGATAGTCGGCGACGATGGCGATCATGCCGCGGGAGGCGAGGTGTCGGCTCTGCGGTTCGAACTGGGTAGGCGATCCGCCGGTCCAACCGCCGCCGAAGAAGAAGACAATCGCCGGGAGCGGCTTGGCGGACTTCTGCGCAGGGTCGAAGATCCAGACTTTCAGTTCGGTGTCGCCGACCTTGCGGTAGGTCTCTGACTTGGTGCCTTCGATGGCAGGCGGATAGCCGCCGGCTTTCTTCTTGGCGGCTTTTTCCTGGGCGCCCGCGGTCAGCGCGACGAACAGGGAGAGGAAGGCGAGGGTAAGGCGCATGGGGGTAAGCGGAAGATGGACGATGGAAGATGGGGGATAAAGGATGAAAGGCGGAATGGATGGCTGAATCGATGCCAGAGGGCTGCGCAATGGGGTCTGACTTCGTTCGGAATCCTGAACGTGTCTGACCCCATCAGCGACCCTGCCACCCGCCACCTGGGGCCGCCACCCGCCACTTGGAAATGTATGCCCCAACCAATCATCCGGTTTCCCTGTGGTGCACCTTTTGAGTGCTGTGATCCCCGTGTCCACGTGTCCCCTTGCCCACGTGCACCCTGGCGGCTTCGCCGCCCTTACTTCTTAAAGTAAGCGTTGCTCTTGTCTCCGCCGCTCAGGACGTAGGCTACGAGGTCGAGGATCTCTTCCTGCGTGAGCATGCTCAGGAGCATGGGCGGCATGGGCGAAATCTTGCTCAGCTCGATGCTCTTCACGTCCTTGCGGTCGACGGCGACCTGCTGGATGGGGTCAGAGGAATCGGTGTTGATGCTGACGCGGTCGCCGTTGAGGTTCACGACGACGCCAGTGAGTACCGTCCCGTCGTTCTTGGTGACCACGATCGGGATGAACTGCTCGTTGAGCACCTTGCTCGGATTGATGATCTGGTCGAGGAAGTCGTGCGGGCTGTAACGGCCGCCGGCGCCGCTGAGGTCCGGGCCGGTCATGCCGCCGGCGTTGCCGAAGCGGTGGCAGGTGAAGCAGGCGGCGGCGCTGAAGACCTTGCGGCCTTGAGCGTAGTCGCGGTTCTTCATGCCGGTGCTGGCGGCGGCGCTGAGTTCTTCGAGCGTCCAATTCTTGGGCGTGCGGCCGGCGAACATGGCGCCGACGTTCTCGATGGCAGACTTGGGCTCAGGCTTGCGGCTGATGAGTTCGGCGAGCGACGTCTTCTCGGCGTCGGTGAAGGTCGCGAGGGAGTCGTTACGGATGAATTCGTTGAACTTGGCGAAGCTGGATCCGCCGCGGTAGTTCGCGGCCTTGAGGAACCACTCGAGCTGCTGCTTACGGAGCTCCGGCGTCCAGCCGGCCTTGAGGTTGCGCAGGCTGCGGGCGTACTCCATCTGGGGTTCTTGGCTTTCGGCGTTGTTGATCAGGGCGATGCCCTTGGCGGCCGCGGACGGAGCCTGGAGGGCGACGAGCGTTTCGCAGAGTTCCCAGTTGAGCTCGAAGTTGTCGGCCGGGAAGGCGGGGTCGAGTTTGGCGATGAGCGCCTGCACGGTCGCGTCGGCGGGCTTGCCGTAGCGGTTGAGGACGATCCCGGTGACGCGGACGAGCGCGAGGCGCTGGTCGTTGTTCAGGCTGTTCCAGTCGGCCTTGAGGATGCCGGCGAGGAGCTCGGCGCCGAGCTGGGTGTCGACGACGGTTTCACCGACGCGGTGGAACGGGCAGATGCCGCCGACCTGAGCGAGGGCAAGGAGCGCCTCATTGCGGGCGAAGGGATCCGTCTCGGCCAAGGCCTTGTCTTTCCACTCGGAGATAGGCTGGTGGGTGATGGCAACACGTGCGGCCCAGCGGATGAAGCGGTCCGGGCTGCGGAGGTGCGGCCAGGCGAACGCGACGGCCTTGGGGTCCTTGCGGCCGTGGAAGGCTTCGAGCTGATGGCGCAGGTCGCGTTCCGCGGAGGGTTTGGCTTCGGCGACGACCGGTGCGGTGCTTTCCTTGCCGACATAGGTCACGCGGTAAAGGCCCGACTGGACCTTGCGGCCGCCGATGGCGAAGTACATCGCGCCGTCCTTAGGATGGATCACGACGTCGGTGACGGGCAGGGGGCCGCCGCTGATGAAGTCGGTCTTGGTGCCGGCGTAGCTGGCGCCCTTGGCCTTGAGGTCGATCGCGTAGATCTTGCCCCAGCTCCAATCGAGGATGAAGAGCGATTCCTGGAACTTGGCCGGGAACTTGGCGCCGTAGCCGAAGGTCACGCCGGTCGGAGAGCCCGGGCCGATGTTAATCGCGGCTGGGAGGTTGTCGGCGTAGAACTCGGGGCGCTTGCCGGCGCCGTTGCGCCAGCCGAACTCGGCGCCGCTGACGACGTGGTTCACGCGGGTCGGGCGGTACCACGGCGTATTGAAGTCGTATTCCATGTCGGCGTCGTACGTGAACAGCTCGCCGTCATGATTGAACGCGGCGTCGTAGATATTGCGGAAGCCGGTGGCGAAGAGGTTGAAGTCCTTGCCGTCCGGGGAGACGCGGTAGATGCAGCCGCCCGGTCCCATCACGTCGCGCATGAAGCCGCGGCCGTCAGGCATGCGCGGAAGCACGTGGTCTTCGCCCCAGACCTTGGGGACGACGGAGTCGCCCGAGATGGCGGTCATCTTGGCGCCGTTGCCGGAGATGAGGTAGATTGATTCGCCGTCCGGCGCGGGCACGATGGCGTGCACGCCGTGGTCGCCGTTGGAGACGATCTCGCGGAGGAGTTCGACCTTGTCGAGCTGGTCGTCGCCCTTGGAGGAGGAGACGCGGTAGAGTCCGCAAGGAATCTTATGTTCGTAGTCGTTGACGCCGCAGTAGAGGGCGCCCTTGAACCAGACCATGCCGTTGATGCCGCGGATCTCGGCCGGAAGTTTCTGGACGTCGGCAGCCTTCAGCGTTTCGCCGGCGGCAGGAGCATTGAAGCGATAAAGCGCACCGTACTGGTCGCTGGCAAGGATGCGGCCTTGGGGGTCGGTGCAGAGCGCCACCCAGGAGCCGAGTGAGTCGCCAGGGACGGAGTAGAGGAGCTCGACCTTGAAGCCTTCAGGGGCGCGGATGCGGTCTACGGGAGTGGCCTTGTTTTCGCCGACAGCCTTGCCGGCGTTGGCTTCGGCAGGCTGGGCGGCCTTGGCCTTCGCTTTGCCCTTCTGCTTGGGCGCGGCCTTCGGGGCGTCGACGGCGAGCTGGAGGAAGGCCTTGGTGGCGGGCTTCACGACGGACTCAGCCTTGGGCGCAGCCTTCTTGGCCGGGGCTTTCTTGGCCTTGCCGGCGGGCTTCTCGATCTTCTGCGCATCGCTCGGGATCAGGTTCTTCTCCAGGGAGAGGAGTCCGCCTTCGGGGAGTTCCTTGAGAATGACGTCCTTGATCTGGACGATCATGGCGGGACCACGGTGGACCTGGAAAGCGACGAGGCCTTCGAGCGAACGGGCTTTCTCATCATGATCGACGAGGTCGATGGTGACCTTGCCGTCGACCTTGTGCGTAAGGTGGTTGCCGTTCGCGATGACGGTGTATTCGTGCCACTCGGCGATGTCGACCTTGACGGCCTCATGCTCGGCGGCGAGCCACTTGCCGCCTTTATCGTCGATGATCACGCTCTGTCCGTTCTGCACGAGAATGCCGCGCCCGCGTTCTTCGTAGACCATGGCGTTGTTAGGGGCCGAAGGGTGGACGTCGCACTGGTAGCCGCCGATGGACCACTTGCCGTTCTCAGGCAGGTCTTTGCTGCGGTACTGGATGCCGGAGTTGCTGGCGGAGCACTTGATCTTGGCGCGTAGCTCGAAATTCTTCACGACGCCGCCGCGCCAGACGAGGAACTGATTGTAGGTGAGATGGTCAGGACCCTTGGTCTTGCCGGTGAGGCAGCCGTCCTCGACGGACCATAGCTCAGGGTTGCCGTCCCAGCCGGCGAGGGACTTGCCGTCAAAGATCGGTTTGAAGCCGTCCTCGGCGGACAGAGGGGAGAGGGCGACCAGCAGGAAAGCCAGTAGCGCAGAGAGGGGGTGTCTCATGGGGGAGTATTTGTCTATGCCCCTTGGACACGCGTCAACGCCACTTGTTCAAATGGCGGGAAATGGAGCCGAAACCCTCGAGTATGGAGTATCGGGGGGCCGATGACTCAAAGGGAAACCGGAGACCGGAAATGATGCTAAGGCATAAAATTTCAGGTTACGGGTGAAGGCCACGGTGGTCGGCCTTTCGGGTATCAGCCGTTCAGCCTTCAGCCGCCGGAGCCAGGTACCCGCTGCCGATACCTGAATGGCCGAATCCTGAACTCCCGATGCCGTGCCCGTCACCCGACACCTTGAAATGTATATCCCCAGCCAACTAACCAGTTCCCCCGTGGAGCCCCCTTTGAGTTATGCCTCTCCCTATACTCCATACTCGATACTCGCGCATTCACTTTTGCACCTTTGCACTGCCTCTATCTGTTCCACAGCGCCACTGAGCCTCCGGGCCTCTCGTGTATGATGCGTGTCCCCATGCCCCCGTGCCAGCATGCCCCCTCGCGTAAGCGCGCACCGCGCTTACGCGACAATCCCTTTCACGACCTTCGCCGGCTCGACCCCGGTCAACCGGAAATCGAGTCCCTGGTGGCGGTAAGTGAAGCGCTCATGGTCGATACCCATGAGGTGCAGGAGGGTGGCGTGGAGGTCGTGCACATGCACGGGATCCTTGGCGACGTTGTAGCTGAAGTCGTCCGTTTCGCCATAGCTGGTGCCGGCCTTGATGCCGCCGCCGGCCATCCACATGGTGAAGCAACGTGGGTGGTGGTCGCGCCCGGCTTCGGGGCTGTCCCACTTGCCCTGGCCGGCGACGCCGCGGCCGAACTCGCCGCCCCAGACGACGAGGGTGTCCTCGAGGAGTCCGCGGCGCTTGAGGTCCTTGATGAGCGCGGCGCTGGGCTGGTCAGTGTCGCGGCAACGCGCGGTGCACCATGAGGTGAGTCGGCTGTGGTGGTCCCAGTCGGGATGGAAGAGTTGCACGAAGCGGACGCCGCGCTCGATCAGGCGACGCGCGAGGATGCAGTTGGCGGCGTAACTGCCGGGGCGCCGCGAGTCCGGCCCGTAAAGCTCGAAGACTTCGTCCTTCTCGTCGCTGAGATCGGTGAGCTCGGGCACGCTGGCCTGCATGCGGTAGGCCATCTCATATTGGCGGATGCGCGTGGAGACCTCGGGGTCGCCGCTGCGTTCCAGTGCCTGCTGGTTCAACGCGCCGAGTCCGTCCAGCATCTCGCGACGCAGCTCGCGCGGCAGGCCGTCCGGGTCGCGCAGGTAGAGGACGGGGTCCTTGGCGCTGCGGAGCTTGACGCCTTGGTAGCGAGACGGGAGGAAGCCGCTGCCCCAATAATGATCATACAAAGGTTGGTCGCTTGGCCGCTGCATCTTGGAGAGCAGTACGAGGTAGTCGGGAAGGTTACGGTTCTCGCTGCCGAGCCCGTAACTGGCCCAGGCGCCGAGGCTCGGGCGGCCAGGAATCTGGTTGCCGGTCAGGAACTGCGTCATGGCGGGCGCATGGTTGATCTGGTCGGTGTGCATCGAGCGCACGATGCAGAGGTCGTCCGCGACGGTCTTGAGGTGAGGCAGCCATTCGCCGATGCTCTGTCCGCTCTTGCCGCAGCGTTCGAACTTGGTGGCAGCGGGCTTGATGAGCTGCTTCTGCCCGGAGGTCATGGTGGTCAGGCGCTGCCCGCGACGCACGGACTCCGGCAACTCGGTGCCGGCGAGCTTCATGAGGCCGGGCTTCTCGTCGAAGAGCTCGATCTGCGAGGGGCCACCGGATTGGGTCAGGAAGATGACGCGCTTAGCCTTGGCGGCGAAGTGCGGGAGGTTCGGCAGGCCGAGTTTGCCGGCGCCGTCGGCGGCCAGGGCTCGTCCGATGAGCGTCGAGAGCGCCATGGCGCCGATCGAGAGGCCGGTGCACTGGCCGAGGAAGTAGCGACGCGAGGGGTCGAGAGGGTCGGGGCTCATGCGAGGCGGTGGAGTTTGTAGGGGTAGACGCTGCCGCTGGCCCACTGGCAGACGTAAAGGTCGCCGCGCGTGTCGACGCACACGTCGTGGCAGTTGTTGAAGACGGGTTGGTCCTGCAGCATGAGCTGAAGCCGTCCGTCGACGTACTTGGGCTCTTGTCCTCCGGGGTTCGAGACGACGCGGTCATGCTCGTCGAGGATGGTGACGAAGCCGCGGCCCTGCCACATGCGGGTATCGTCGGGCTTGGCGCCGAAGCAGACGCCGGAATAGAGGTGCTTGCCGGAGATCACGGGGCGGCTGACGTACGCTCCGTGCAGGTAGACGCCGCGCACGTGCTTTCCTTCGAGGGTAAACCAGTTGAACTCATTGCGGACGCGTTCGGTGCAGACGAGCAAAGGCTCCGGTCCGCGGGTGTCGATCGCGACGCCGTGCGCCTGCATGAACTTGCCCGGGTTGGTCGGCTGGGTGCTCTTGCCGCCGAACTTGCCGAGGTATTTGCCGCCTTTGTCGAAGCGTAGGATGAACTGTGAGCCGTAGCCGTCGGCGACGTAAATGTCCCCATTGGGCGCGATGGCGGTCTCGGTCGGCGAATAGGGCTCCTTGTCCGAATAGGCGCCGCACTTCTGCGCGTGCGGAAGCTCGAGCACGGCCTTGCCGTCGAGGGTGGCCTTGATGACGCGCCCCGAGTTATCAGTAAGGTAAAGGTACTCCGTGCCGTCAGCTTCACGGTGCAGGGTGAGGCCGTGGCCGGCGCTCAGGCCGAGCGTCCAGGCGTCGAGCACCTTGCCGGCGACGTCGAAGACGAGGACGTTGTTCTGCTTGAGGTTGGTGATCAGGAAGAGGCGTCCGTTCGCGGATTGGACCATCTCATGGCAATCCTTGACGGGGTGCTTGGCCTTGTCGGCCTGACACCAGAGCTTATCCACGCGATACCGGAACTCGCCATGCCCGACGATCGCGCCGTGGTGCGCAGGAGTGGCGCCAGCCGCTGCGAGCAGCTTCGGCGCAGCCATCGCAGCCATGCTGCTGGCAAGGAAGGAACGTCGGGAGAGAGGAGGCATTGCGAAAGAAGATGACAGAGGGCAGATGACGGATGGCGGAAAGGCGATGAAGGAAGTGGCTTCTTGGATTACCCTATACTCGATACTCCATACTCAATACTCTCATTCCCTTGTGATCGCCTCATCGAGGTTGAGGGCGAGGCTCGCGACCACGGTCCACGCGGCGAGTTCGGGGAGGTCGGTGCCAGGGGTCTGCTTGCGCTGACCGATATGCAGGAACTTCTCGGCGTCCGCGGGCTTGCTTCGGTAATACGACCGCGCCTGCTCCAAGGTCTTGCCGAGCGTCGTGGCTTCGCGCTCTTCGAATCCGCGGGATAGGACCTTGCGGGCGAGCGATTGCAGTCGGGCCGCATCGCCGGATTCGCCGAGGACATCCGCGGCGATCGCCTGCGAGGCCTCAAGGTAGGTGAGGTCGTTCTGCAAGGTCAGCGCCTGCAGCGGGGTGTTGGTCCGTCCGTTACGCACTTCGCACGAGCGACGCTGCGCGGAGTCGAAGAGGAAGGTCGGGGCGATGGAGCGGCGCCAGAAGGCGTAAAGGGTCCGGCGATACTGGGCGGCGCCTTCGCTGGGCTCATATTTGAAGCGGCCCATGAAGAGCTCTTCCCAGACGCCGTCGGGCTGATAGGGTCGCACGGGCGGTCCGCCCAGCACGGGGTTGAATAAGCCGGCGGCTCGCAACGCGGAGTCGCGGATCATCCAGCTGGGCAGACGGAAGCGGGCGCCGCGGGCGAGCAGACGGTTCTCGGGGTCCTTGGCGAGCAGGGCCGCGCTGACGGCGGAGTCTTGCCGATAGGTGCGGCTGAGGACGATGAGCTTGAGCGTGCGCTTGAGGTCCCAGCCGTGTTCGACGAGGTCGACGGCGAGCCAATCGAGGAGCTCCGGATGCACCGGGCGTTCGCCTTGCAGGCCGAAGTCTTCGGTGGTCTTGACGAGTCCTTGGCCGAAGAGCATCTGCCAGAGGTGGTTCACGGTCACGCGGGCGGTGAGCGGATTATCCTTGGAGGTCAGCCAGCGCGCGAGGCCGAGGCGGGTACGGGCTTCGCCTTCAGGCCAGGGCGCCAAGGCCATGGGGACGTCGGGTCCGACCTTGTCGCCATGCTTGTCCCAGACGCCGCGGATGTGGACAAACGTGTCACGCGGCTCCTTACGTTCGGCGAGGACCATGACGTTGAGTTTGCCGGCGGCACCCTTGGTCTCGGCGAGCTGTCGCTGGGCGCGATCCATGGCCTGTCGGGGATTCTGGTAAGGAGCGTGGTCCGCGAGGAATTCACCGAAGAGGCGTTCGCGCAACTTGGCGTCGACCGGCTGGCCGGCGGGCAGGGCGGCGAGTTCCTCGCGCGGACTCTGGCCGACCTTGTTCACGGCTTCACCGGCCTCGGCGGCGATGGCCAGACGGAAGCGGCCGATGTTGGCGTCGCCCAGCGTCGAACGCTGCCGCAGTTCGATCATGAGCTCGTCGTCCGGCCCGAGCACGAGCGGTTCGGCGAGGGCGTAGACGGCGACGTGTGGCTTGGTCTTATCGAAGCCTACGGTGGTCCAGCCGTTGCGCGGGTCGTCGTCGAGGGTGTCCTTCACGTCGCCATAGCCACCATGCTTCTTCTTGTCGGCCATGACGTCGGCGACGGCGTTGGCGATGAGGATGTCGCGGATCTGATTGTTCCCGCGGGTGCGGACCTGGAGCTTGAGGTCGGTGAGCTTGAACTCGCCGTCCTTGCCGCGCGAAAGGCCGCCCTTGGTGTGCGACGGGTGGGGCAGGACTTCGAGACGCAGGCCGGTGATGCGCTCGAGGCGCTCATGGCTGACGATCCGGTATTCATCCTGATTGGGATGCGGCCCGGAGGCTTGGACGGCTCCGTCAGCTTCCTGCTTGAGGACGGTGCCTTCCGCGGTCTCGAGAGTGTCGGCTTTGATGACCTTCCAGGTCTGCCAGTCGGGTTTCGTCAGGTGACGGCGTTCATCGAGCCACTCCGCAAAAGGCTTTTCGGCCGCGGCACGTGCATTGGCCTCGGCGGGCTTCACGGCGTCGACGAGCTGCTGGGCCTCTGCGATCGCCCGGGCCGCGTGCTTGGATTGATAAGGGAGGTAGGGCTTGGCGCCGCCGCCGGCCTTGCCGTCTTCGTCGATGCTGTTGAAGAAGGCCGACAGGGCGTAGTAATCAGCCTGGGTGACAGGGTCGAACTTATGCGTGTGGCATTGCGCGCAGCCGAGCGTCATGCCGAGCCAGGTCGTGCCCATGGTGTTCACGCGGTCGAGGACGTAATCGACCCGCGACTCCTCGGGGTCACGGCCGCCTTCGCCGTTGGTCATGTGGTTGCGATGGAAGCAGGTGGCGAGCTTCTGCTCCGCGGTCGCGTTCGGGAGCAGGTCACCCGCGAACTGCTCCAAGGTGAACTGGTCGTAAGGGGTGTTGCGGTTGAAGGAGTCGACGACCCAGTCGCGCCACGGCCAGTTGTTGCGGGTGGCGTCCGATTGGAAGCCGTCGGTGTCCGCATAACGCGCGGCGTCCAGCCACCACATGGCCATGCGCTCGCCGTAGTGAGGCGAAGCCAGCAAGCGGTCGACGGCCCGCTCGTAGGCGTCAGGGGACTTGTCAGCGAGGAAGGCCTGCGTCTCGGCCTCGGTCGGCGGCAGACCGGTGAGGTCGAAGGAAAGGCGACGCAACAGGGTATGACGCGGTGCTTCCTTCGCCGGGGTGAGTCCTTCGTTCGCAAGCTTCTGGCCGACGAAATGGTCGACGGGGTGTCCTTGGGCGGCCGCCTTGACGGGCTGTTCAAAGGACCAGTGCTTTCCCCAGACGGCCCCTTCGGCGATCCAGCGTCGCAGGATATCCGTCTGCGCCGCGGTGAGCCGCGCCTTGTGCGACTTGGGCGGCGGCATGAGCTCGTCCTCGTCCGTGGTGATGATGCGTTCGATCAGTGCGCTGACCTCAGGCTTGCCCGGCACGAAAGCCTCCTTGGCCAAGGCGGCCTCCCGTACGTCGAGCCGCAGCTTGGCCTTGCGGTGCGACTCGTCCTGGCCGTGACACCCGAAGCAGTTGTCCGAAAGGATCGGCAAGACGTCCCGGCTGAAACTGACCGGCTCCGCCGCGTGCGCGGGGAGGAGGACCGCCATGACGGCGAGGAGCAGCGGGGTCGGCTGATTCATCTGGGGGATATTCTACGCCAAGGCCGGCAGTTTTAAATGGCCTGCCCTGAACGGCAGGTTGTATTATCCTACCATGGCTCAGCCTCCCGTCGCCAATCGATTTCCGATTTCGCTCTACGCGACCCCGAACCCATCGCACCAGGAGGTGTTCTACACCGTGCCTCGCGCAGGCCATCTCCTCGCCGGTACGGAGCATCACATCAAGCGCGACCACTTCCCGGGACATGAGCTCATCCTTTGTCTGCGGGGCAAGGGTTGGACCCGCATCGCGGGTCGGGTCCATCAGGTCCGCCGCGGCGACCTGGTCTGGATCAATTGCCATCACCCTCACGAACACGGCGCGGTCCAGGATGACCCTTGGGAGGTCTATTGGATCCGCGCCGAAGGCCCGCGTCTGGCGCAATTATCCGATCTGCTGGGCGTGCGCGACGCACCGGTCATCGGCGGCATGGACCTCCGCCAGGCCACGCCGGTCTTCAAGGAGTTGTTCCGTCTCATTCCGCAAGACGCGCCGTCGTCACCCGCGCTGATCCATGCTCAGGTGGCCGAACTGGTCGCCCAGGCCTATTGCGCCCGACAGCAGTCCGGCGACCTGGCCCCGAAGATCCCGCCGGCCCTCGCCCGTTGCGTGGAACAGATGAAGCTCTTCTATTTCCAGAAGCATACGGTGCCGTCGCTGGCCCGTCTCGCCGGCCTGAGCCCGACCCACTTCTCCCGCGTCTATAAGCAGGCGTTCGGTACGAGTCCGATCGACTGGCTCCGACGTGAACGCATCAGCCAGGCGAAGCGTCGTCTCGCCGACACGGCCGATGACATCAAGGAGATCGCCGAACAGGTGGGCTATTCCGACCGCTACTTCTTCAGCAAGGACTTCAAGAAGCACACGGGCTTCACTCCTTCGCAATTCCGCTCCCGTGAGACCGATCGGCTGCGCTCGGCTTAGTCGAGCGTGACCACGGCCGCACTCCCAGCCGGCAGGGTGACCGTGAGATCCGCACCTGAGCCGGTGATCGTCTCGGCAGTCTTGGCCGCCCACTTACCGTCGGTTCCGGCGGCGCTGCCGGCGAAGGTGATGCCGGTCTTGGCCTCGGCCGTCGGCGCCAGGAGGCGCATGACGCTGCCTTTGGTGCGTCCGGTCGTGAGATGTGCGACGACATTCTTGCTCAGATCTTTGTTCGTCAAAAGGACGTGCAGCTTGCCGTCGGCACCGAGCGTCGCGTGCGCGGTGACATTCGCCGCCGACTTTATGGTGGTCGGCAGGATCTTCCCACGTCCGGCTTCCTTGAACGCCAGCATGGCGTAATAGAGCGGGTGTACGACGTAGCCGCCTTCGGTCTTGGAATAGGAGACAGGCGAGTAGCTGCCGGGCTTGAGGTTGCAGTGGAAGTTGATGCCGTCGGCTCCGCGTTCGGCGACGGAGAAGAGGAAATCGGTCGCCCACAGCGCCGAGACAAAGGTATCGCTCACACCCGTGCGTCCGCCGTTGGACACTGAATTGCATTCGGCGAGTCGATACCGCATGCCGGCGGCCTTCGCGGCGGCGAGGTGTTCATCCACCATCGTGACGTCCTTCGCCATGGTGGTCGGGAGCAGCAGGTTTTCGATGCTCGGGAAATTCGCCGAAGTGGGATTGGTCGATCCGCCGGAGAGGGCGTAAAGGTGCGATGTTCCGATCTCGAGCTGACCTTTGAGTCCAGCGACGGCGTCCTCGAACCAATGGTCGGTGCGACGCGCGGTGGCCGGTCCGGCGAGGATGATGCCCGGATTGCGGGCGCGGATGACCTTGATGGCTGCGGCGGCCTCGGGCAGGTAGGTCGGGCAGTCGTAACCCTTCTTTCGCAGGTCGTGGTTGGTGTAGAGATTGGGTTCGTTGCCGACTTCGAACGCCAGCACCGACGCGGCGCCGATCTTGAGCGCATAAGCGGCTTCGTCGGCGGAGGACTCAGGCTGGTTGCCGGCGAGGTTGATGCCATGCAGGCATTTCCAGTCGGTGGCCTTGAGGAAACTGTAGAGATCGTCGAGCGTGGTGCGGCCGATCACGGCGAGGCCAGTTGCTTTGTCCAGCGATGCGGGAGCATTGGCCTGCCAGCGGGTGAGTTCGACCTTGTTGCCGCCGAGGCGCAGCGTGCCCGCTCCGAGGTTGCGATGCAGGTTTACGAGGACGCTGTTGCCTGGCTTGAAGTGCGGCTCGACGAGCGCGTTCTTCTCGTAGCTGATGCCCAGGAAGTCCGCCGGAACCGTGAGGCCTGGCTTGGTGGCATCGACGACGATCTTTGCCGGGATGTTCTCGGCCGCGGTCAGCGTGAGGCCGCAGAGGAGGGCGAGCGATCGGAAGAAGGCGGACATGGGTACGAAGAGGCTAGGGCAGATACGGCCGGGAGGAAGGCATAAGAAAGGCGGGCCTTGCGGACCGCCTTTCGTGGGGAGGACAGACGTCGGGCTTATTTGCCCATCTTGACGAATTCTTCCTTGGTCAGGGAGCCGTCCTTGTCCTTGTCGAACTTGATGAAGTTCTCGGCCGCGTGGGCCGGGTCCTTCTGCTTGTCCATGAATTCTTCTTTCGAAAGCTTGCCGTCCTTGTTCACGTCGCGGCGATCGAACATCGGTCCGCGTTCCTTGGTTTCTTCTCCCTTGGGCGCGACGAGCTTCGGGGCGGTGGCGTCTTCGTCGTTCTTCTTGGCGGTGATATCGACGATGTTCTTCTTGCCCTTGGCAATCTTCTTGGCGTGCGGATCGGCGGCTGGGATGGGCGGAGGGAGGAACTTGGAGAGGCGTGCGATGACTTCCTGGTTCTCGGGCTTCTTGGCGAGGTTCTCGGGTTCGGTTGGGGCGTTGACTTCGTCGTAGAGTTCGGTGTCGACGATCTTATTGTCCTCGAGGCTACGCCAGAGGGTGAGGCGCCAGCGTTCGTCACGGATGCTGTAGCCCATGACGTCGCGCTTGGCGGTGCCTTTGGCGCCTTCCTTCTTGGTAACGCCGGCGGACTTGGGGTACTGGCTTATGGCGACCGGCTTCACGGTGACGGCGGGGTTCTCGAGCACGGGCTTGAGGCTGACGCCGTCGACGTCGGGCTTGGGTAGTCCGCAAAGGTCTACGAGGGTGGGGTACACGTCGACGAACTCGACGAGCGAATTGCTCTTCTGGCCGGTGGTCTTCTGGCCGGGATAGCTGAAGATCAGCGGGACGCGCGTATCGACTTCGAAGTTGGTGTGCTTGCCCCATTCTTCGTGGTCGCCGAGCTTCCAGCCGTGGTCGCCCCAGAGGACGATGACGGTGTTGTCGGCGATGCCTTCCTTGTCGAGGGCGTCCAGGACGATGCCAAGCTGGGCGTCGGTGTAGCTGATGGCGGAGTAGTAGCCGTGGCGGACCTGCGCGGCGAAGGCGGCCGGGAGCGGCGTGCGGGCGAGCTTCTTGTCCTTGGGCGGGACGTTGGTGTAGGCGCGGAATTCGCCGCTGTCGCTGTCACCGACATAGGCCGGGGCGCCGACGGGGAAGGGGCTGGCGGTATCGGGAATCTTGGCCGGATCGTAGAGGTCCCAATATTTCTTGGGGGAAACAAACGGGAGGTGCGGCTTGGAGAAGCCGACGGCGAGGAAGAAAGGCTGACCCTTCTTGTTGAGTTCGGCGATGGTCTGGGCGGCGAGACGCGAAGTTTTGCCATCGGTGTAGAAATCATCGGCGACATCACCGGCTTCGAAGGCCACGCCCTTGCCCTTGTTCTTCGGGTCTTCCTTCACCACATCGGCGGCCGTCGCTTCCTTGGCGTAGACGGGTGCCTTGGGCGTCATCCACGGCGTAGACCAGGTCGGTTCGTCGTCGAAGCCGCCGTGGAAGATCTTGCCCATGCCCTGGGAGAAGTAGCCGTGCTCCTTGAAGTACTGACCGACGGTCTTGACGTTGGGGAGCGCGACGCGGAAGTGCGTCTCGAGGTCCCAGACGCGGGTGGCGTCGGGACGCTTGCCGGTCATGATAGAGGCACGCGACGGGCTGCACACGGCCTGCTGGCAGTAAGCGCGGGTAAAGATCATGCCTCGCTGGGCGAGCCGGTCGAAGTTCGGGGTCTTGATGACCGTGTTGCCGTAGCAACCGAGCTCGGGGCGCAGGTCGTCGACCGCGATGAAGAGCACGTTGGGCTTCTTGGCGTCGGCCGCTTGGAGTGCGGTGGCGAGCAGGAGGCCGAAGGCCAGGAGGCGGGACATTTTCATAGGAATCTGACCAAGTAACCCCTATTTGTGCCCAAGGTTGC
>CANCHK010000006.1 GCA_947377865.1 Opitutia bacterium
GAGATGAAGCCCTACGCTGAGAAGAACAAGTGGACCTTCGACTACCTTTACGACGGCGATACCCAGACCATCGCCCGCGCCTACGGCTGCCTCGCGACCCCTCACGTCTTCGTCTTCGATAAGAATCTCAAGCTCCGCTACCAGGGACGTTTCGACGACTCCCGCTATTACGATGACAGCACCGTGAAGTCCAAGGACTGCCAGAATGCCGTGGACGCCATTCTTGCCGGCAAGAAGGTCGAAGTCGAACTCACCAAGCCCATGGGCTGCTCCACCAAGTGGCGCGAGAAGAAGGCCCTGCATGACGCCAAGCACGAAGAGTGGGCTAAGACCCCGGTTGCCGTCGAGCTGATCGACAAGGCTGGTATCGCTAAGCTGCGCGCCAACACTTCCAATAAGTATCGCATCATCAACGTCTGGGCCACCTGGTGTGCTCCGTGCGTCAAGGAGTTCCCAGACCTCGTCGAGATCTCCCGCAAGTTCGACATGCGTGACTTCGAACTCGTGACCATCAGCCTAGATAAGCCGGAGGATAAGGCCAAGGCCGAGGCGTTCCTCTTCAAGCAGGCCGCCGGACTCAGCAAGAAGGTCTCCGCCTCTCTCAAGAAGGAAGGCCGTACCACGAACAGCTATCTCTTCGCCGGCAGCGGTGATGACCTCGCGGCCGTCCTCGATAAGGATATGCCCGGCCCCATCCCGCACACCATCGTCGTGGCCCCCGGTGGCGAGATCGTCTACCGCCACACTGGCGTCATCGACCTGGCTGAGACCGAGAACGCGATCCTCGACAAGATGAACCGCTTCTACTCTCCGGCAGCGCCGAAGAAGTAAGCCGTTCCTTCGAAAAGAAAAGCCCCGGACGCAGTGATGCGGGCCGGGGCTTTTTATTGGGTGGCGGCTGAGTTTATACCGCGATCGCGAACGTCTGATCGAGCGGGTTGAGCCAGACCTTCACGCGCGGCATCCACGAAGGGCCGATGATCGCATCGATGTCGAGGGCGCGGAGGAAGGGGCTCATCGGCACGGGCGAGATACCGCCGCCGAGCGCACTCGGGGCTTCGCCAACGGTCTCGAGTAGCTCATGGCCCGCGAGCACGAAGGGCAGGGTGTACGACTGAGGGATGTCGAGGTCGCCGAACATCGGGCTGAAGTCTTTGAAGCCCGGCAGAGCCTTTGCGCCATTCACGAACTTCTTCTCGGTCACGTAGCCATACTGTGCGCCCGTGTCCCAGAGCACGCGAGCTGGATGACCGTTGAGCTTGACGGCGAAGAGCGGGATGTCGGACATCGGAGCGAGTTCGTAAGGCTGCGCCTTGAAGCCGGCAGGCATCTCGTCGCCGGCCGTCAGCGTGCGGTGGGCGACGTCGAAGAGCAGGGTGGTCTGGGCGAGCAGGTCCATACCCAGCAACGCGTCGACCTGGGCGCCGATCTCAGCGGATAGCTTGTCGAAGGTGAAGCCCATGTAGCCGCCTTTGTTGACGCCGTGGTTCTGGTTCTGCCAGGTCAGGCGGCCGGTGGTCGAGGAACTGAAGGGGGCGCCCGTATCGATCAGGGCGCGACCTTCGGGGAGGTCGATGAAGAGGTGACGGTTGAGGAGATACAGCTTGTAGGTGCAAACCATGGAGGAAATGTGGGTTTTACGCGGCATAGGCGGGATTACTGACAGTTGTAAGTGGTAACAGTAGTATGTCAAGCGGCTGATAGATTGAAAAGGGAAACCGGAAACCAGGTGATTGGCGGGGGCCTATTCTCGGGTGCCAGGTCTCGGCTGCAGGTTCGGGTACGGGCACAGGTCCGGGTGCAGGTCCCGGGCCCTGCAACTAAACCCCTATCACCAAATGACCCGCAGCATCCTTTCCGGTCTCCCTTTGAGCCCTTGTCTCTGTCTGGGCATAAAAGAAGCCCCGGATCGGGTGATCCGGGGCTTCTGGAAGGCGGCTGGAGGGCTTGTTAGGCCTTCTTCACCTTAACCCACTGCTTCGTCTTGGCGGACTCTAGGATGGCGTCGCAGACGTACTGGGTGCCCAGCGCGTGGCGGAAGTCCGGGTAGGCCTTAACAGCCTTAGGATCGTCGAGGCTCTTGAGGAACTCGGCGAGGGCGTGGGTGAAGGAGTGCTCGTAACCGAGGCAGAGGCCCGGGACCCACCAGTTGCCAGCGTACGGGTGGTCGCTGTCGGACGTGTGGATGCTGGACCAACCGCGACGATCGCCGGGGACGGAGTGATCGAAGTAGTTGAGACGGTTGAGGTCATGGAGGTCCCACTGGAGAGACTTCTTTTCGCCGTTGATCTCGAACGTATAGAGCGCCTTGTGGCCACGAGCGTAGCGGGTGGATTCGAACTGTGCGATCGAGCCGTTCTCGAAGCGACAGAGGAAGATCGCAGCGTCGTCGATGGTGACGGCCTGCTTCTTGCCCGTGGCGGTGTGGACGCGTTCCTTGATGAACGTCTCGGTCATCGCGGAGACTTCGGTGATGTCACCGTTGATCCAGCGGGCCGTGTCGATGCAGTGCGCGAGCAAGTCGCCGGTCACGCCAGAGCCGGCGGCAGCGGCGTCGAGACGCCAGAGACCCGCGCCGCCCTGCGGCAGCTCGGTGGAGATCGTCCAATCCTGGAGGAAGTTGGCGCGGTAGTGGAACACGCGGCCCAGTTCGCCGGCGGCCACGATGTTCTTCGCGAGCGTCACGGCGGGGAGGAAGCGGTAGTTGTACCAGACCAGGTTCGGGAGGCCGGACTTCTCGACCGCGGCGACCATCTGCTCGCCCTGGGTGCCGTTGAGGGCGAGGGGCTTTTCGCAGAGGATCATCTTGCCGTTCTTGATGCACTCTAGGGCGATCTCGGCGTGCGAGTCGTTCGGGGTGCAGATGTCGATGGCGTCGATGTCGGTGCGCGTGACCAGCTTGCGCCAATCCGTTTCGTAGGAGGCGTAGCCCCACTTCTCAGCGAAGTCCTTGACCTTGGCTTCGTCGCGGCCGCAGACGGCCTGGCGGACGATGTGGTGGCCCGCGGTCAGCTTGTCCTTCGGGAAGAAGTGACCGACCTGCGAGTAGGCGTTGGAGTGGGTGCGGCCCATGAAGCCGTAACCGATGAGACCGATGCGAATGGCTTTAGACATATGATGTGGATTAAGCGGTTGGCGGATAGCGGTTAGGTCAGGCGGCTCAGAGGGCCTTCTTCACCTTGACCATGGCGGAGAGGATGGTGTTCCAGGTCTTCGGGTTCTCGAGCGTGGCGTTCGGGAACATGCAGCCATCCCAGCAGATGTGCTTCATGCCGCGATCGGCGGCGCCTTCGAGCCAGACCTTGGAGCAGGCGGCGATGTCGAGCTTGCCGTTGGCGTCATCGGCCTGGCAGTGGCGACCGGTCTTCTCGTGGGAGCCCGTGCCGTGGACGGTGCCGTCGTTCTGGGCCACGTGGAAGTCGAGGGTCCATGGACGGAGCTTGCCGACCATCTCGCGGTAGGCGGGCCAGAACTGTTCCGAAGTGTAGCCTTCCTTGAGGAGGGCGGCTTCGGGTTCGTTGTAACCCATCAGGTAGAGGTAGGTGTGGGCGAGATCGGCCTGGAAGCCGAAGGTCTTCGGCATGCCGACGCCTTCGAGGGTGTCGAGCATCGCCTTCCAGGAGTGCATGCCAGCCCAGCAGATTTCGCCTTCGGCGGCGATGCGTTCGCCATGGCCTTCGGCGATCTTCGCGGCCTTCTTGAAGGTGTCGACGATGCGGGCCGTATTGGCCTTCGGGTTCTCGCGCCACTTCTGCACGCCGAACTCGGCGGAGTCCACGCGGATGACGCCGTATTGGCGGACGCCATGTTTGTTGAGGAGCTTGGCGATGCGGCAGGCCTTCTCGATCGCGAGGAGGAACTTCTGCTGCTGTTCGTCGGTGCCCATCGCGGAATCACCCACCGTGCCACCCCAGACCGGAGCCACGAGCGAGCCGACCTTCAGGCCCTTGGAGGCGATGAGGTCCGCCATCTTCTTGAGGTTATCCTCGGAGATGTCGGGGTCGGTGTGCGGGTGGAACAGGAACAGGTCGACGCCGTCGAACTTGTGTCCGTCGACGTTGGCGGCGACGGTCATGTCGAGCATGTGCTCGAGGGCGATCGGAGGGTGATCGGTGTTGGGCTCCTTGCCGACGAGGCCGGGCCACATCGCGTTGTGCAGTTTCATGTGATTAGGGATAGGGATAGGGGTAGGGATAGGGGCAGGGATGGGTGGGTAAGCGAAGGCTTACTTCTTCTTGGCCTTCTTGTAAGCGCCCATGGCCGGAGCGTCCGGGTTCACTTCCGGTCCGAAATAGCGCAGGCAGACCAGCGGCTCGGTGGTGGAGGTGTTGCGGAAGGTCACGCCCTTCTTGGCGCCGGCTTCGGTGCAGAAGTATTCGTCTTCGGTCAGTTCGTTGAAGCGGATGAGCTTCGGGCTGTTGAGGACCTGGCCGTTGATCGAGCCGGAGCCCTGGACGCAGATGAGGCCGTAGGCGCCCTTGTCCGTGATCGTGCACGCGGCGCCGGGTTCGACCGTCAGTTCCTTCGCGGTGAAGTACTGGAACTTGTCGACCTTACCGTAGACGATCCACTTGTCGGAGTAGCCCTTGCCCTGGACGGAGACGACCGGCTCGAGGTAGTGGTTATCTTTGAAGTTCGGGTCGACGTTCTTGTCCCAGTCGAGCTGGTCCACGATGAAGTCGACGTCCTTGTGCTTGGACTTCGGCATGTCCTTGACGAGGAGGGCCCACGGTACTTCGCGGCCTTCAACGAGGTTCTGGTACATACCGAACACGTCGGAACCCCACTGCGGCTCATAGGTGCAGAGCGAGCCGGGAGCGTGGAGGATGCAAGGGTCGATGAGCCAGCCGGTGCCGGGCTCGAGCTTGTAGGCCTTGGAGAGGGCGAGGATCTTGTTGTCACCCTTGTCCCAGTTGGCGATGCACTCGCGGACTTGGGCCTTGGTCGTGCCGGGCTCGAAGCCCATGAAGGTGTAAGGGAAATTATTGCCGACGTTGTTGTGCTGGGGCGGGAAGTAGTAGGACTCCGGCTTGCCTTCGAGGCCGAGCAACTTGGCCTGCTTGGCGTTCTGGTGCATGTGGTGCGGGATCGGACCCATGTTGTCGAAGAACTTGGAGTAGACAGGCCACTTCTTGTACTTGCTCCAGATCTTGGAACCGATGAGCGCGGAGCCGCATTCCTTGACGGCCTGCTTGAGCGTGAAGCGGGTGTTGCCGATGACGACGTAGGACAGGCCTTCGTCGGCGGTGCGGTTGTCGTTCGCAGCTTCGGTCGTGGAAGCGAACCAGCGCTCGTCGATACCGCCACGGCTAAGGCCGAAAGCGTAGAGGTCATCCGGGTGAAGCTTGAGGCGCTTGCCGGGCTGGAGGAAGGAGCGCGGCACCCAGCACGGGGCGAGACGCAGCAGGCCGCCGGTCTTGGCGAGTTCCTTCTCCACGAGAGAGGCGACGCCGCTCTTTTGGGTGGAGAGATCTTGGACAATCTTAGGGGAGGACATGGGTGGGGGAAAGGTGGGACAGGGAGGTCGGATTTAGGCGACTCCTTGGGCAGGGACAAGAATTGAGTAAGCCGACTTACGACTTCAAAAACTGCCAATTAATCGGGCAGGTAAGGGCGTGGCCGTTTTCGCCTGTGATCCGGACGGCTTCGGGGCCGGCGGGGACGATACTCTGGACTTGGCCGAAGTCGGGGGACACCGCGGCGGCGGCCTGAATCAGGGGGAGGCGGACGCGCTGGTCCTTGCGGAAAAGTCGGCTGGTCGGGATGCCCTTGGCGGCCAGGCGATCCTCGCGGGCGACGTCGACGCCGTCGCAGAAATGGGAGCAGACCTCCTCGAGGCCGAGGCGGCCGAGGTGGCGCTTTTCCCAAGGGTGGCCGGGGCGGCCGCCGTTCGAGAGCCAGAAGAGGGTGGACGGGAAGTCGGCGACGTTCTTGAGCGAGAACCAGACGTAGCCCGGGAAGGTCACGGCTGTCCAGGCGAACGGCTGAGCCTTGGTCGCAGGGGCGTTGACGAGCATGATGAGGTCATCGTTACCGGGGCGGGCGGGGTAGCTTGTGAGGTCGGTGTTCGTGCCATCCTTCATCGGGACGGACTTCAGCGAGGTGAATTCGGCGGACGGCTTCAGGGCGCCGGATTCGCCCGAGGCCGGATTGGAGAATTCGCCCGCATAAACTGAGCCGAAGCGGAAAGCGCTCGTGGCGATGCGGGCCGTGCCGGCGGGTACGTGCGAAAGGTCGAGCACGGGGTGGTTGCCGTAGTTCCAGCGCCCTTCGAGGTTCTCGATCAGGTGTTCTCCGTAGATCGCGTGGTGGCCCGGGATGAGCGTGAAGTGCTTGGCGACGGTGGCGCCGGTGTCGGTGCCGGTCTGCGTGAGCTTGAGCGACGTTGCGGTAGAGGAGACGAGCTGCCAGGGCGCGTTGGCCGTGTCGCCGTGGGGCGGGCCTTTTTCCTGTCCGCCGAACGGCAGGCACATGAAGTCGCCGCGCAGGTAAGTGAGGAGGTTCGGCAGCGACTGGTCGATCTGCGTGGGCGTCCAGGGCGAGAGCGAGTAGGGGGAGGCTTTGAGGCCGGGCAGGTGGAAAGTGACCGGCGCAAGGTGTCCGGCGGTCTGGGTGACGGCCAGTTCGACCTCGGCACTGCGCAGGGTGTAGCTGGGGGCTCCGTGAATGGTTTCCATGGGGATGCGTCATTTCCTGCAAGAGCCGAGAGCCTGTCAACGCCTCGGGTGCTCTCCGCTTGCTAAGCCGGGCTTGCCCCGCTTGGTTTCCGTCATGCCGCAGCCTCTGCCCATCCTTTACACCAAGCCGGGTTGCCCCTGGTGCACCCAGGCTTTGGAATACTTCGCCCAGCAGGGCGTGAAGCTCGACGTCCGCGACGTGGTCGCCGACATGCATCAGATGCGCCAGCTCGTCGCCCTGACCGGCCAGTCCAAGTGCCCGTCCTTTCGATACGGTGACTTCATCGTGGCCGACTTCGGGGTGGATGAGTTCATCAACAAGGCCCGCAAGCACCCCGCCGTCTGCGCGGAACTAGGCCTCAAGCTCTGAACGCGTCATTTTAGGGCTTGGACAACTAGGGTAAACCCCCTAGTAATAGTCTCATGAGGTTTACCCCAACCTTGGGCCTCCTGCTATGCGCACCCTTGTTCGGCGCACGGCCTAACGTCGTCTACATCATGTGCGACGACATGGGGTGGGCCGATCCTGGCTGCTACGGTTCGACGCAGAACGTGACGCCGAACATCGATCGCCTGGCCAAGGAAGGCCTACGCTTCTCTAGTTTCTATGCGACGCAAGCCGTCTGCACATCCTCGCGCACGGCTTTGATGACCGGCTGTTATCCTAACCGGCTTGGCCTCGGCGGCACCGCGCTCGGCCCGCAGTCGAAGACCGGCCTGAGCAACGACGAGCAGACCCTCGGCACTTTGCTTCGTGACGCGGGTTATCACACCGGCGTGGTCGGCAAGTGGCATCTCGGTGACGCCCCGAAGTTCCTGCCGCCCAATCACGGCTTCGATGATTCGATGATCCTGCCGTATTCGAACGACATGTGGCCGCTTGGCTACGCCGTCGGTGACGAATCACGCCGCAAGATGTATCCGGAACTGCCGTGCTACGTGAATGGCCATCCGATGGGCTTCGTCCGCGATTGGACGGACATGGACGCGCTGACCTCGGCCCAGGGCCTGCGCGCAGTCCGCTTTATTTATGATAGCGCCGGCAAGGAAAAGCCATTTTTCCTTTATCTCGCAACCTCGATGCCGCACACCCCACTCGGGGCTTCGTCGGACTTCAAGGGCAAGGGTGTTACGCCTTATGCTGACACCTTGGCCGATATCGATCGCGCCGTGGGTGCCGTGCTGAAGGCACTCATTGATAAGGGCGTCGATAAGGAGACCATTGTCGTATTCACCAGTGACAATGGACCTTGGCTCAATTTTGGTCGTCATTCCGGATCAGCCGGACCTTTCCGCGAAGGCAAGGGCACGACTTTCGAAGGCGGCGTCCGTGTCCCGTTCATCGTGCGCTGGCCCGGTGTCGTGAAGCCGGATACCCGCACCGCCGCTTTAGCCGCGAACATCGACGTCGTACCGACAATCATCGAAGCCTGTTCGGCGCCTAAGCCCAGGCACGAGATCGACGGTCAATCCTTCCTTGCTTTGCTCAAGGGCGAGAAGGAGACGGCCCGCGATAGCTTCGCCTATTTCTACGGCGACCGCCTCGAAGCCGTGCGCAAAGGCAAGTGGAAGCTTCATCTCCCGCACGCCTATCGCAGCTACGTCGATATGGTGCCCGCCTCCAAAGACGGCCTGCCAGCCACGACGCATCAGCGGCAGATCGGGCTTTCGCTCTACGATCTTGAAGCGGATCCGGGCGAGACGAACGACGTCTCCAGCTCCAATGCCGCACTCGTGAAAGAATTGCAGGAACTCGCGGCTTCTGAACGCAAGAAGCTCGATGCCGGTAAGCGCCCCGTCGGTCGCCTCTAATCAGACAAGATGGGCGATGCCGGCCGCTCGCCAGGCCATCACTGCGAAGCCGACGATTGCGACCGAAAGGCAGAGCGAACGTCGTACTGTGGTCTCGATTAGGCCCGTACGAAGGACAATCCAGAGCAGGCCGGCCAAGGTGAAGATGACCGCCATCTGGGCGAGTTCGACGCCGACGTTGAATCCGACCAGGATGCGGACGATGCTGCCATTGTCCCACTCCTTGAGGCGATCGGAGACCGCCGCGGCGAAGCCAAGTCCGTGGACCAGACCGAAGGCGGCCGGCACGATGAGCATCTGACGGTTCGTCGCGGTGCCGCGGTAAGCCATCAAGGCGCCGAGGCCGATCGTGAGCGCGATAAAGGGTTCAATCCACATGCCGGGGTTACCGATCCAGCCTAGCGCCACGGCGCTGAGCGTGAGGCTGTGCCCAATCGTGAAGACCAACGAGCGTCCGAGGGCCTGGCGGAGCGAAGCCGCGCCGAGGAACATCGCTAGCATGAAGAGGCAGTGGTCCCAGCCATTAGGCAGTACGTGTCCGAATCCGTCGGCCAAGAGCGTGAAGAATGTCTGGTTGTCCATGGGGGTCGGACCATCCCCGATCTGAAATTCACCGGGTTCGTTCTTGGAGACAGCCATCACGGTCTGAAATTCCATCCCTTTACGTAGATTCGTGAAGACCGTGCCCAAGGTGTCGGGGAAGCGGAGCACGAGTTTCTGAGTATCCACCGGCACCATCGCCGTGAGCTTCGCGTTCATCATCACCGGGTAGCGGTCGGCTTCGCCTTGGCGGCCGGACTGGGAGAGGATCTGCTCAGCCGACGGGAAGGTGTCGAGCGTCCATGCCACGGGCTTGCCGTCAGCTTCGAGGCGGAGTCCGGCGAGGAACAACTGTCGCCCCGGCTCGATCGAGGTGGCGAGGCGACCAGGCGTGAACATCAGCGCGTCGAGGTCCTTGATCGGAGCGTCCTTGGGCAGTTGGCCGATGAGGAACGATGGCACGTCGAACTTCACCGTCAGGGTGAAGGAGTTCTTCTCGTCAATCACGCCGATGCAGGACGCTTCCTTCCACTCCGGGTGGGCCCAGATAAGCGTCGGCAGCAAGGCCGATAGCCAGAGGAGGAAGACTCGCCGCATGGGGAGTGAGTACGACGGCGGGCCGTCGCGTTCCAATCAAAACCGCTTACTTGGCGCCTTCTTCGCGGCGGGGCGGGCGCTTCTCTTCCTTGCTGTCGCTGGCGCCTGCGGGTCGGGTGTAGACAACGGTGAGGTCGGCGGCGGCGAGGATCTTGCCCTTCATCGCGGCGAGGACGGGGTCGACGGTGACCGGGTTTTCGGCCTTGGAGAGGTCCGGCTTGGTGGAGAGCGCGAAGAGCGTCAGGACGTATTTCTTTTCACCAGGGCCTTGAGAATGGGGTGGGGCGTACTCGACGCGATTATGGACCGTGCTCATACCCATCTTGCCGAAGTCGGTAGAGTTCTTGGCGACGCTCGTCGTTTTCGGGTCGATGTCATACATCAGCCAGTAGATCTTCGTCTTACCTTCCGGGTCGAGGTGGTGCATGATCAGCACAAGGCTCTGCGTGCCTTTCGGGACGCCGGTCCAGGCGAGGGGCGGGCTGGCGGAGTCGCCGTCGCCGGTGTACTCGACGGGAAGTTTCTCGCCATCCTTCACCGCAGGACTCGTGAGCTTGAGGGTGGGATTCTTGTCGGCCGGCTTGGCGGCGGCGACGGTATCGACGGAGCCGGGGGGCGGGCCGCCTTTGCCACCCTTGCCGCCCTTCTTGCCTTCGGCCGGAGCGGCGCTCAGGCCGGACAGCGCGCCGATGGTCAGCAACAGAAGGAGGAAGAACTTTCGCAGCGGGGAGTTCATGGGGATGGGTTAAGTATATCTGATAGAGCCTTAAGAGGGCGTTAAGGGGTTACTTCTTGCCCTTGCCTTTGCCGCCCTTGCCGCCGCCGCCGCCGGGGCCGATGCTACCGCCTGAATAGGCCGGCAGGTCCTTTTTGAGGATATCTAGCTGGGTTCCCAGTTTGGCGGCCAGTTCGGGTTGGGCGGCGAGGAGATCCTTGGCCTCGGAGAGGTCGGCCTTCAGGTTGTAGAGAGTACGCAGGCCGGCGTTGGTCTCGACCAGCTTCCAGTCGCCGTCGAGGAGGGCGATGTCGGAAGAAGCGACGAGGAAGGGCGGGCGCGGCAGCGTCTTGCCGCCGGCGATCGCCGGCCACTGGTTGACGCCGTCGATCTTGAGTTCGGCGGCCAGCGGCAAGTTGGCGGCCGCGGCGATCGTCGGGAAGAGGTCGATGATCGCGATGGGTTGCTCGAGCTTCACGCCGGCGGGCACGCGTTTGGGCCAACGGAGGATCGCCGGCGTGCGGATGCCGCCTTCGTCGACGGAAGCCTTGTAACCGCGCAGGGGCGCGTTGGAACCCGTCGGACGTGGGGCGCCGTTGTCCGAGACGAAGACGACGAGTGTGTTGTCGCGCAGCCCTTGTTCGTCGAGCGTGGCCAGGATGCGACCGATGCCGATGTCGAGGCCTTCGACCACCGCGCCGTAAAGGCCGTCGGACTTATGCTTCGCGACAAGGTCCTCCGGCGCGGCGAGATCGATATGCGGCGCGTTGAAGGCGACCTGGAGATAGAACGGCTTCGACTTGTCGCGGGCGCGGATCTGCTTCGAGGCTTCGTCGGCAAAGAGGTAGGTCGAGTAACCGGATTCCTCGATCTGCTTGCCGTCACGCTGCCAGTCCGGCTTGCCGCGCTTGTCGGTATGTTTCACGTAATCCACTTCGCCGCCCATGAAGCCGTAGAAATGGTCGAAGCCCACGGAGGTCGCGGGGTTCTGGTTGCCGAGATGCCATTTGCCGACGAGCGACGTCGCGTACCCGACGGACTTCAGCCTGGCCGGCAAGGTCGGCGTGGCTTTCGTGATGCCGGCCTGTCCCGGCATGATGACGTTGACTAGGCCGAGGCGCCGTGGGAGCACGCCGGTGAGGAGGCCGGCGCGAGCGGGACTGCAGAGCGGGTAGGCGTAGAAGCGTTGTAGCTCGACGCCTTCCTTGGCCAGCCTGACGAGGTTCGGCGTGACGATCTTCGGGTTGCGCGTACCGATGTCGTTCCAGCCGAGGTCGTCGGCGATGAGGACGACGATGTTGGGTTTGGCGTTCTGCGCCGCGATATCAGGGATGGTCGCGAAGCAGGCGAGGATGGCGAAGAGCAGGCGCATCGGGCTTACTTGCCTTCAGGGGGAGGACCCTTCTTGCCCTCGCCACCCTTGGGCCCGCCTTTGCCGCCCTTGCCGCCTTTCGAGCCGCCCTTGCCTCCGTCGCCGCCGGTCTTGGTGGCATCGCAGGTATCGACGTCGCCGAGCACGGCGGTGCCTAGCGGGCCCTTGAAGCCGCCGACAATGTAAGGCCACTCGTTGCTGACGTGGTAGTGGTAGCCCAGGCCGTCGTGGTCGTGGCCGTTGATCGAATCGAGTTTCTTGGGGGCGGAGCCGTCGGCTTCCGTGGGGCCGCGGACTGGGAAGCCGTCGAGCGCGAAGCCGACGACCTTGCCCGACTTGTCGCTATCCATCACGGAAGGCGCGCGGTGGTAGTGGTATTCGTGACCAAAGCCCGTGTGGCCGCCCTTCGGGTCGAGCGGGGCGATGTTTTTGAACGCCGTAATGCGATCCACCGGCTCTGGCGGGAAGAAACGGATGCCGTTGGTGCTGATGCCGAGGCCCGAGCGCGGGGAGAACTTCGCCTGGCGCAATGGCGTGACCTTCTCGGAGGCCTTGGGATTCTTCGGCAAGAATAGGGTGACGATCTGTTCGAGGGGCTGCAGTTCGATGACCGAGTTCGTGACGCCTTCCTTGGCGGCCTGTTCGTAAGTCCAGCCGGCCAGTTCCTGGCGGGCGACCTTGTCGAACTCTGTGCGATCCTTCGTGCGGTGCACCGTGCCGTCCTTTTCGAACATGTTCCAGCCGCGCTTGTTCAGGATCTTGAGATAGTCGGCGTCGACCCGGTAAAGTTTCTTATCGACGGTATCTTCCCAGTAGCCGCCTTTGTCCTTGAGGGTGGCCGGTGACCACGGCCCCATCGCGTGATCGTAGGGCAGGGAGCGGACGACGATTTTGTAGACCGTGGCCTTAGAGCCGTCGCTGAGGATGCCTTCGATCTCGGTGATCGGTTTCACCAAGGCGCGCTTATCGAAGAGCGACGGGAGGTCGACCTGGGCGGCATCGGCGGCCAGGCAGAACGTGGCGACGACGAAAGAGAGCAATCTCATGGTCTAGGGATTATGGCACAAAAGGCCTTAACCCAAGATTAAGAGACCTTTATTCTGAAGTGCCGGTGCCTTCGCTGCTCCGCAAGGGGCGCGGGTTCTGGAGCGAGCCTGGCTTAAAAAAGACTTTCTCCATGAAAAGCCCCCGGGCGGGCGCTGTTGGCACTTCGGAGGTGATTGCTCGCTCCTTGCGGTAGGCGACGAGGCGTTCGGGCGGCATCTTGCCTTCGCCGACGCGGAGGAGTCCGCCGACGAGGCGTCGGACCATCTTATAAAGGAAGCCGCTGCTTTCGGCGACGATTGTGATGCGTTTCCCGCATCGGCGGACGTCGAGGCGGCGCAGGTCCTTGACCGGATTTTCCTTTTCCATGCCTTGTCCGTGGTTTGCGCCGAAGGCGTAGAAGTCATGTTTCCCGAGCAGCAGCTTGGCGGCCTGGCGCATCATCTTTACGTCGACGGTCTTCGTGCCTAAACCCAGGCAGAAGCGTGCTTCCCAGGGTGGCGGATAGCCGTCACAGATCTCGTAACGGTATCGTTTTCCGTCGGCATGCCAGCGGCAATGGAAGGTCGGTGCGACCCGCTGTAATTGGGTCACAAGCAGGCCGTTCTGTTCGCACGAATTCATCGCGTGGACGAGGTAGCTGCAGGGGTGCGGCCAGAAGGCGTCGAAGTGGAAGCGTTGGCCGACGCTGTGCACGCCTGAGTCGGTACGGCCGCTGCCATGGATGACGATTGGGGTCTTGAGGATGCGCGACAAGCGCGCCTCGAGTTCGCCTTGAATCGATAGTCGCCCCGTCTGGACCTGCCAGCCGATGTGGTCGGTGCCATCGTAGGCAACCGTCGCTAGGAAACGCTCGAGCTTCGGCGTGAACGGCTTCTTGGTCTTGGCGGGAGGCATGTCAGGAGCCGATGCCGCGGCTGTTGAGGAAATCTTGGAGCAGGACGGCGGCCGCGCGGGAGTCGCGCTCGCCGGAGCGAGCCTGTTGCTTGCGTTCGTTCGCCGAGCGCGCTTTTCGGCCACCGAGATCATCGGCTGCCTGGCTCGTGAGGGCTTCGTCGACCTTCTCGATCGGAAGATTGAAGCGGCGAGTGAGTTCCGCGGCGAAGACGTCGACCTCGTCGCAGCGCTTCGTGCGTTCGCCTTCCACCGACAAAGGGTAGCCGAGGACAAGCAGGGTGACTTTGAGACGGGCGATCTCCTTGCCGATTTGCGTGAAACGTTCTTCCGCGCTTTCCCCCACCGCGGCGGGAAGGGGGAATGCGAAGCCCAGTTCGTCGGCATGGCTCAGCCCGACCCGTCGGGAGCCATAATCGATGCCGAGGAAGACCTGTGCCACGGGGTCAAGTTGGGATACCTTTGGGGATTATTCAATCCGACACGTGGAAGGGGCGGTTTGACACCGCTCCATGCGGGGGTTCCACTGTCGGCATGTCCGCGGAACAGCGCCTGAGCGACCATGAGAGGGCCTTGTACTCCCGGCAGATTCGTCTGCCTGGGGTAGGGGAGGCCGGTCAGGTGCGTCTGCGCGAGGCCAAGGTGCTGCTTCTGGGTGCAGGCGGCCTTGGTTCGCCGGTCGGGCTTTACCTGGCGGCCGCCGGGGTCGGTCTCATCGGCATCGCCGACCCGGACAAGGTCGAGATCTCCAATCTTCATCGTCAGATCATCCACGGTTTCGACACCTTGGGGCTTCCGAAGACGATTTCAGCGGCCGAGGCGTTGGGCGAGATCAATCCCGGCCTGAAGGTCGCCTTGCATCCCGAAGGCTTCACGGTCGAGAACGCCGCCGAACTCATCGCGCGTTACGACGTCGTGGTCGACGGCACCGATAATTTCGCGACGCGTTTCCTGGCTGCCGACGCCTGTGTGCTAGGCGGTCGGCCGCTCGTCCATGGCAGCGTCCTGCGTGAAGCTGGTCAGGTCGGCGTCTTCCTGCCCCGCGGCGGATGCTATCGTTGTCTTTATCCGGTGATTCCCGATGCGGCGTCCGTGCCGACCTGCGCCGATGCGGGCGTCTTCGGCGCGACCTGCGGGGTGATCGGTTCCTGGATGGCCTCCGAGGTCATCGCGATCCTCCTCGGCAAGCGCGCGGCTTCGCGCCTGTTGGTCATCGACGTCGCCGCCGGTAGTTCCAAGTCGCTCGCCCTGGCCGCCGATCCGGCCTGTCCTTGCTGCGGCGCCTCGCCCAGCATTCGCTCTCTGGATAAGGCCGCCTACGCGTCGACTCTTTGCCTGACCTCTCTCCCTATGTCCGAAACTCCCCTCGAAGTGACCGTCGAAGAGGCCCAGCGCCTGCTCTCCGGTCCGAATCCGCCCCTTCTGATCGATGTCCGTGAGACGGACGAGTACGCCGTCTGCCGGATCGAAGGCTCTCGGCTCATCCCCATGAACACCGTGCCGTCGCGGCTGGCCGAGATTCCACAGGATGTACCCGTGCTGGTCCACTGTCACCATGGCGGCCGCAGCATGAAGGTGACCCAGTTCCTCCGGGCGAAGGGCTACGCCCACGCCTCCAACGTCAAGGGCGGCATCGATGCCTGGTCGCTCAAGGTCGACCCCAAGGTCCCGCGCTACTGAGCGAGACTAGGCTTGCCGACACCCGTCCGCTGTTCTTTTATTCCCGTCACACCATGAAGCGTTTCACCTTCCTTCTCGCCGTCGCCGCCTTGAGCGTCGGTTGCACCTCGCGTATCCCTGCCGGCTTCAACCCGCTTGCCTCCGGCAACACTGGCGCTGGCGGTGCCGACACCCTTGACATCCGCTCCGCCAATCAGCGTCGCGACATTCTCGCCGCCGCCATCTTGGCCGGGAATATCCCTCCTGAGGCCATCCTGACCACGGTCTACTTCGAGTTCGACAAGTACACTGTCTCTTCCTCCGAACGCGCGAAGATCGACGCCATCGCGGGTCGCGCGAAGTCCACCGATATTATCATCGCTGGCTACACCGACCATTTCGGAACCGAAGAATACAACCTCGGACTTTCCGATCGTCGTGCCCAGTCCGTCCGCGATTACCTGGTCAAGTCTGGTTCCAACCAGTCCAAGTCCGAAATCATGGCTCTGGGTTCCCAGCATGCCGACAAGAATGCTGCCGGTCGCCAGTCGGGCGCCAAGGACCGCAAGGCCGTGATTGTGGACGTGAACTACTCGGGTCCGGTTTCGGCCGCCAAGCCTGCAGCCGCTAAGCCAGCTGCTCGCCCGGCTTCTGCTCCAGCCGCCACCGCGCCTGCTCCGGTCACCGCCCTCTGAGGCTTCGGATTTTAAATGCAAAAGGCCCGCCTGATGGCGGGCCTTTTTGTTGCCTACGATTCGCGGCTTACGGCAGCGTAGCGAAGAGGTAGGCGAGCGTGCCCACGAAGAGCACTGCAGCCACTAGTTTGGCGCCGCGGCGTTCATTGTCCGAGCGATGCAGTGCTCCCCAGCGGCCGAGCACCCAGCAGGATGTGGCGATAAGCGCGAGTCCCAGCGAGGCATCACGTACCCAGGCGGCGTCTTCGACGAGCGCGTTGAGGACCCAGAGCAGGTAAAGCGCATAGGCGAAGAGCGGGAAGGACATGCCCTGCTTCAGCGATTCCATCCATTCGCCCGGACGAGGGAGCATCGCAGCGAGACGAGGGAACAGGGAGAGCAGCAGGTAGGGGAGAGCCATGCCGAGGCCGATTACGGTGAAGAAGAGCAGTGTCTCACCCGTGGAGCGTTCCTTGTCCAAGGCGAAGCCGAGGGCGGCGCCGAGGCCAGGTGCCGTGCAGGGCGTGGCTACGACCGTGGCGAGGACGCCTGAAAGGAAGGTCGCGATGCGGCCGTCGCCTTCGCCGGCGGAAACACCGCCGAGGCCGACACCGATCTCAAAGACACCGGCGAGGCTGAGGCCAAGTACGATCATCAGCACACAGGTGCCGAGCACAAAGCCGGGCGACTGCATCTGGAAACCCCAACCGACGGAGCTGCCGCCGGATTTCAAGCCGATGATGAGCAGCGCGAGCGCGAGGAAGCTGGCGATCACGCCTGCGGAGTAGAGCAGGCCGTTGAGGACGACCGTGCGGCGGGAGGCGCCGGCTTCTTTGGCGAAGCCGAGGACCTTGAGGCCGATCATCGGGAAGACGCAGGGCATCAGATTCAGGAGCACGCCGCCGCCGAACGCGAGCAGCAGCCAGAAGCCGAAGGCATGCGTCGTCGTCTCGGCTTGATAGGCCTTGCCGGCGGAGACGGCCTTGAGGGCGGCGAGTACTTCCGTTCCAGTGAGCGCTTCAGAGAGAACCGCGGGAGGCTGGCCCGCCTTTAAAAAGACGTTCAGAGGGATGCCGGTGCGTCCGTATTTGCGGAGCTCTTCGGCGATGACCGCATCCTTCTTCGTCCAGTCGGCCTTGAGCAGCACAACGCCGGAGGTCGTTAGCGCCGCCGCGACATCGTCCTGCTTGTAGACGCGTTTATTGACCTGGCAAGTGGCGCACCAGCGGGCGGTGAAATCGACGTAGACGATCTTGCCGTCCGCGAGGGCCTTGGCCTGCGCCTCGGGGGACCAAGGCTGCCACTCGATGCCGCCAGCATGAGGTTGGGCGGTTTCGGCGGCTGCCGACTTCACAGTAGCCGCACCGAGTTTAACATTGATGTCGACGTAGCCACCGTCTTCCGTGCGCGTCGTGAAATTGAGAGGGCCGGAGGAGAGGGTCTCGGTGGCATCCCGTAGTTCAAACGTGAGTTTTCCGTCGGCCTTTTTCTGCATCACCGTGGCGTTCGGCGTGACGAAATTGCGCTCGGGGAACCAGAGGTCGCCCAGCTTGCGGTCGGCGGGTAATGCGACCGTCAGCGTCTTCCCGTCGCTCGAGCCCGTGGTCGAGATTACCTTGCGGAAATGAGGGTAAAGCTTCGGGTCGTATTTATAAGCGGAGTTACCAGGGCCGACCTTCAAGGCGAGTTCGACGAGGGTGTCGTGCGGCCAGCAGCCCTTGTCGTCGCACTCGAGCCACTCCGCTTTTGCTTTGAGGACGATCGTGCCCGTCTTGCTGGCAGGGACGGTTACCTCCATCAGGATGAGCGTCTCGTTCTCGTAGACGAAGTTCATCACTCCGGCTTGATCGAGGAGCTTGGGTCCTGGCCAGATGAAGCCGCCGACTTCGGTGCCTGACTTCTCGGTCCATTCTACGGTCGGAGAGGCCCCGGCGTCGCCAGGGTTCTTCCAGTAGATGTGGAAATGCGGGTCGCAGCGATAGCGCAGGGCGATGAGGGATTTTTCACCAGCGCGGACATCGGGCGTCAGGTTGACGAGGTCGACCTTGGTGCGGACGGCGGCGCTCAGGTCGCCGAGGAGGGCGAACAGCGAGAGCAGACCGAGGGCGAGGAGTCTCATGGGCCTACCTTGGGCTTAAACCCGGCAGGAAGCAAGGCGTCGGAGGCGCCTTAAGGGACCAGATGGCAGGGGAGCAGGGCCGCGTCGCTCATCCCGTGGATAATCTTCTTATCCGCTGGGCAGAACGTGGAAAGGATGCCGGAAAGTTCGACCGTGTCGTTGTCCACGAAGAAGTAGGGGCAGAGGCGGACGCGTCCGTCGGCGGGGACGATCGATCCGTCGTCGGCGTAGACCGGGTGGGTCAGGCGGGATGGCTTGTGGTATTCCTGCATCACGTGGAAAGTTTCGTTCTCGGAACTCAGCGCGTTCTCTATGGCTTCGAGCCACTCCTCACGGGAGACGTCGCTGCCGAGGGTCACCGAGCGGGCGCCCCAGGCGGTCTCGTGGAAGCCGCTGGCCTTGATGATGAGGTTGCGTTCGCGCTGGGAGGCTTCGGCAAGCTCGGTCCATTCGCGGATCGGGCGGCCGGCGAAGCCGGGGGCGTGCAAGACGGCCGTCGGCGGTAGTTCCGTCTTCTCCATGATCCACGTCTGCGGGACGATGCGGAAGAGGGCCTCGTGATGGTCCTCGGGCAGGTTTTCTTTCCAGAACTCGGCGAGTTGCGGATGGTGGAGGAGAGCCAGTCCGAGTTTCTCTTCTTGGAACGCCTTCATGGGAGGCGTCAGCATCAGGGTGCCGGCCTCGACGGCGTTGAAGATGCCGTCGGCACCCTTGACGTTGGCGAGGTCGAAGAGCTCGAAGAAGCGGTAGAGGATATCGACGCGACGCGGGGCGCCGTCGACCGGGATATAGGAACCGTCACCCATCTGCATGATCTGGGCTGGCGCGACGACGTGGACGTCATGGCCGAGCGTCCGGAGTTTTTCGCCGAGCCATTCGAATTCCGGGCGATAGGTCGCGGCTTCGTCGCTGACGACGATTGCGACCAGCGGGAATTTCTCCTTCGGCGTCAGGCGGGCCAGGGAGGCCATGAAGCGGTCGGGCATCGCGGCGCCGCCGATGACGCGCGGGAAGTCTTCGGCGTAGACCTCGTTGAGGTAGGCCGTGAGGCCGACGCCGCCGGGCACGCTGTCCAGCTCCGTCATCGTGAAACCCTGGTCTGTGATCAGCAGGTCGGGGCGGAGGACGACCGGACACTGGCCTTTGACGGCCCGGTGGCGGCCATGTTCGACGAGGCCGGCGGGCTTATAGCGATCGAGGTATTCGGCGACCCAGGGCGCGTAGACCTCGCGGTTACGGAGGATCTTCTTGTTCGAGAAGGAGCGGACGTAGAGGCGTTCCAGCGCGCGATGGTAGCTCAGGCAGGCCGAGCCGATGCGCTTAAGGTCGCGCAGCTGGGCTTCCGAGATGGGCCACGGCTCCGGCGAGAGCTTCCAGATCTTCTCCGCGAAGAGCGGAGTATCGAGGAGCTTCTGGCGAAGGGTGTCCCGGGTGGGCATGAGGGCGGCGAGGACTTAGTCCTCGATCTTGATGTCCTTGTTACGCGTGCGCGGGCCGCCGGCGCGGAGCCAGCCGTTGATGAACGCGTCGATGTCGCCGTCCATCACCGCTTGGATGTTGCCCGTCTCGACCCCGGTGCGGAGGTCCTTCACCATCTGGTAAGGCTGGAAGACGTAGGAACGGATCTGGTTGCCCCAGCCGATGTCCCCTTTTTCTCCATAATATTTCTCCATCTCGGCGCGCTTGTCGTCGATGGTCTTCTCGTAGATGCGGGCGCGCAGGATCTTCATCGCGAGGGCGCGGTTCTTGACCTGGGAGCGTTCGCGTTGGCAGGCCACGACGATACCCGTCGGGATGTGCGTGAGGCGGACTGCGGATTCGGTCTTATTGACGTGCTGGCCGCCCTTGCCGCTGGAACGGTAGACGTCGACGCGCAGGTCGGCTTCGTTGACCTCGACGTCGATGTCATCATCGATTTCGGCGACCACGTCGACGGAGGCGAAGGAAGTGTGGCGGCGCGCATTGGCGTCGAAGGGCGAGATGCGGACCAGGCGATGGACGCCGCGCTCGGCCTTGACGTAGCCGTAGGCGTTCGGGCCTTCGAGGCGGAAGGTGGCCTGGCTGATGCCGGCGCCTTCGCCTTCGGCGATGTCTTCGACTTCGATCTTGAAGCCGCGACGCTCGGCCCAGCGGGTGTACATACGGTAGAGCAGGTCGGCCCAGTCGTTGGACTCCGTGCCCCCGGCGCCCGCCTTGACGGTGACGATGGCGTTGGAGCGGTCGTGTAGGCCGGAGAGGAATGAGGCAATCTCGAGCTCAGAGACGGCGGCGAGCAGGTCGGTGCCGAGTTTTCGGAGTTCCTCGACCTCGGCGTCGGCGGTGCCGTCCGGGGATTCGGTGATGAGTTCGGCGAGGGTCTTGGCGTCGTCGATCTGGCGGCGGAAGGCGACTTGAGGGCCGACGATGTTCTTGTGGCCGTTGCACTCCGAGATGACCTTCTGGGCTGCCTTCTGGCTGTCCCAGAAGTTCTGGGCGGCCATCTGCTCTTCAAGCTTCGCGATGGCGGCCTGTTTGCCTGCGACATCGAGGAACTTCCAGAGGTAGCCGGCGCGGCGTTCGACTTCGTCAAGACTGGCGCGGATTTCGGGCGGAATATACATCGGAAGGCGGAAGGAAGGGGGAGGGGCCCTCCTTGGTCGGCGGGCGAAGGTTGGGAATACCTAGGCCCTCCTTTGTTTTCAATGTCAGAGTGGGGCTAGCGGGCTCTCATTTGCCGGGGTGCGGACTGGTCGCACTTGCGCCCCGTCAAGGGCGGGGCATACATCCAGCCCATGTCGTATCTTGAAGGCCTGAGTTTCGCCCAGATTGCCGGCCCCTTGCCTGAGCGCCGGGTCCTTTCCAACGGACTCGAGGTCATCTACTCCCATCGCCCCGGGATCGGCCTCTGCACCGTGCAAGCATGGGTGCGCACCGGTAGCATTCACGAAGGTCGCTGGGAGGGCTCGGGCATCTCGCACTACCTCGAGCACATGGTCTTCAAGGGCACCGGCCGTTTCACTAACCGTGAGCTCACCGACGCCATCCATCGCAGCGGGGGGTCCTCTAACGCCTACACGACCTTCGACCGCACGGTCTATTACGTCGACGCGCCACAGGAAGGGTTCGAGACCGCGATGGAAGCCATCGCCGACATGGTCTTCGACCCGCTCATCACCGACGCTGACGCCAAGATGGAGCGCGAAGTCATCCTGCGTGAGATTGCGATGTGCGATGACGAGCATGACCAGGTGTTGGCCAAATCCGTCCTCGAGGAGGCGGTGCGTTCACATCCCCTTCGCCAGCCGGTGATCGGCCATCGCGACCTCTTCGTGCGCATCACCCCGGACGACCTGCGGGCCTATCATGCCAGCCGCTATGTCCCGACGAACGTCGTGCTCGCCTTGGGCGGCAGCATGCCTCCGGAAGAAGTCTTCGCCGCGGCCGAGCGCTGGTTCGGTCGTTTCGCCCGCCGTCCGCTCATCGACATCGCCGGACACCAGGAGCCGCCGCAGGGCGGCGTCCGACGTGCCGACCTGATTCGGGAGGTCAGTACCTCCAAGGGTGTTGCCTGCTGGCGTATTCCAGGATACTTCGACGAAGGACGCCTCGCTACGGACCTGTTCCTAGGTGTGCTTGGCGCCGGCAATAGTTCGTTGCTCTGGAGCGAACTCCGCGAGAAGCGCAAACTTGTCCACGGTATCGATGCCTCTGGCTTTGGTATTCGCGATCTGGGTCTGGCCTGGTGCAGCTGGACCGGCGAAGCCGGCACGTCCGCGCCTGTGGTCGAACAGGCTATCGTCGAGGTCGTCGACGGTCTCCTGCAGAAAGGGGTCACTCTGGCCCAGTTCGAGAAGGTCCGCCGCCAATCGGTTGTGGCCATGGTCAATGGCCAGAAGAACATCCACGGGCTGACCAGCCGCGTCGCCCATGCAGCGACTATCGGACATGACATCGCCTGGCCACAGCGCGGGGTGGAGCATCTCGCCAAATTGGGCGCCGAAGACCTCACGCGCGAAGCGCGCAAGCATCTCCGGCCCGACAACATCACCTTCGGCACCATGCGCGGGGGCAAGGCCGACGCTGCTACCTCCAGCGCCACGGCGACGGCCACGCCGGATCGCTTCGAGACGTTCACCTTGGACAATGGCGTTCGCGTCGTCCTGCAGCACGATGCTACTATTCCCAAGGCCGGCGTCGGCATTTTCCTCGCCGGTGGCGTCGCCTATGAGGAAGCCGATAAGCGCGGTACGACGGGACTACTCGGCACCATGTTCGCCCGGGACAACGTCCATCGTACCAAGGAAGAGGTGGCTCAGCTCGTCGACAGCATCGGCGCGACCTTCGCCGACCATGGTTCGCAGGTATCCTGCGGTCTCTGGGGCGAGGCCCTCAGCTCGGACTTCGAAAAGATTTCTGAACTCATCGCTGATGGTATCCTCGGGCCAAAGATCCTGCCTGAGACCTTCGCCTTAGAGCGTGCGGCCATCATCACTGCGTGTCGCGAAGCCGAGGACGACATCGTCGAGAAAGCACGCCTGCGTCTGCAGCGTCAGTATTTCGGTGAACACCCCCTTGCGGTCGATGCCTGTGGCACGCCGGAGACCTTGGCGAACATCCAGCCTGCCGATCTGGCGGCGCTGCACCAGTCTCTCGTCGTCGCCGATAACATCGTCGTCGGCGTCAGCGGAGCTTTTGATCGCCCGGCGGTCATGGAGTTCGTGAACCGACGTTTCGGATCGCTGCCTAAGTTGTCGTTGAGCCGCCGCGGATTGCCTAAGCACGTCGCGGCTTCGGCTGGCAAGGTCTTGGATCGTGCCCAAGGCGAGCAGGCTGTCGTCGCCATCGCTTTCCCGCACTGTGGTTTCGCACCGGATGAAGTCGTTGCGGCGAATGTGACCGAAGAACTACTCAGCGGCATGGCTAGCGGGCTTTTCCGTCGGGTGCGCGAAGAGAAGGGTATGGCTTATTTTGTCGGTGCGACCCGCGTCGAAGTCGTTGATCAGGGGATGTTCTACCTTTATGCCGGTACTGCACCCGCCTCGGCCCAAGAGGTCGTGAAGGAGATGCGCCTAGAACTCGATCGCCTGCGCAAGGGTAAGTTTGGTTCGAATGAGATTGAGGATGCCAAGCGTCGCATGCGCGTGTCACGCCGCCAGGGTCGTCAATCCGCCGGCGCCCGCATGCAGGGTGCTCTCGTCCGTGAGGTCGCCGGACTTGGCGCCAATTTCGATGCCGAATGGGAACGCCGCATGAGTCTGACCGACGATGCCGCCGTGCAGGGCTTTGCGCAGCGCTATCTCGCCGCTCAGTTTGAGCAGGAGCTGATCGTCCTTCCCAAGGAGTAATCAGGCTTCCTCAAAGTGTCGCTTTGCGAACCAGGCTGAGAGAATACCTGGAATCGCAAGGCTGAGTGCGAACAGGAAGTAATGGGCGTAGCCGAGGCGATCCGAGAGCGAGCCCGCCCAGAGGCCCGGGAGGTAATTGGCCAGAAGCGCGAAGGTGGACAGCGCGGCGTAGCGGATGGCAGCTCCAGGGCCGGAGGCTAGTTTCATCATCGCGAGCAGTAGGGCGCACAGGCCGGCACCATAGGCCAGGTATTCGATGAAGAAGACCGTACCGATGACTCCTAGGTCATGGGACCCGTTGGCGGCGAGCCAAGCGATGGCGACCAAGGGGGCGTGCATCGCGACGCCAAGCGGTATTAGCGAACGGGCGAGACCGAGTCGGGCGACAACCTGCGAGCCGATGATGCCTCCGAGGGCCAGTCCTAGGACCGCGGTCACGATGCGCATCTGGGCATAGGTCTGGTTATCTAAGGCGAGCCCGCCGGAGGTCGTCGAGGTTGCGAAGAGCGGGAGGATGCGCGCCATGTGAATCTCGCTGGCGCGGTAGAATAGGATGAGGCCGAGGACGGCGAACAGCCGATGGTCGATCAAGAGTGAGAGAAGACCTTGTTTCATCTCACGGAAACGTTCGGAGACCGAACGAGTGTCCGTACTCTCAGCGGTTTCGTTTCTGAGTCCGAGGGCGTTGGCCGCGGTAGCTAAAGTCGCGAGCAAGGCTGCCGCGATGAGCGCCCATGACCAAGCGTCAGCGGACTGCGCGCCGTAGGACATCGTCCAGCCGGCCAGCCAGATTAGGCCGGGGCCCGCGAGGACCATGCCGAGTTTGGAAGCGAAGTTCAGCAGCCCTGAGTGGGTCGCGCGGGTGCGGTCATCGAGCGCCGAGATGAAATATCCATCCAGGGCAAAGTCGTGAGCGGCCGCGATGAACGACAGAAGCACTAGGCATCCGATAATGGTCGGGGAGGAGGGGTGCTCGGCGGCCACCTGCAGGGCCAATGCACCAAGCAGGACTGAGATGCTCAGTTCGGCGAAGAGGATGAAGCTGCGGGGGCGGAAGGCGGCGACCAGCGGTGCCAGGAGGATCTTGAAGCCGAAGATGAGTCCAAGATAGGCGACAGCCTTGGTGATGTCCTTGTCTGCATAGCCGGTATTCTTCAGGGCGATCGGCAAGGCCTCATCGCGGACCGCGGCGGGAATGGACTGGAAGAGGTAGGCAGCGGTGACCCAGAGCCAGGCGCGACGGGGGGGTGCCGCGGCTTCGTTCATCGCTTAGGCGCCTTCGCCGAGCTGAGCGCGTCCGAAGTGATCGACGGAGCGAAGTAGGCCATCGACGAACTTGGCTACGGTGATGTTCAGGCCTAGCAGTTCGGAATCCGTGAGGTTCAGCATCTCGCCTGGCTTAAAGGTCCGGGTGGTGTCCGTGAGGCGGGCGACCGTCTTAGGCTTGTTCTCTTTGCCAAGTGTATGTCGGGTGACGCCCGGCGGAAGTTCGGTCGCGGCTTCAGGAGCTTTCTCCAGCTCGGCTGGGGCTTCGAAATCCTTCATCGCTTTGAACTCGAGAGTCAGGGAGCCATCAGGGGTGATGTCGTCGTTGGTGACGAGTCCGCCACGAACGAGCACGCGGAGGGCAGCGGCGAGGCTGAAGACTCCATCCTCTAGGTCGCAGACGATGCCGAAGTTTTCCTCTAGGGCCGTGAAGCGATCCTGCAAAGTCAGCTTGAGAAAGTCATTTTGTTTCTCCGTGATGATTTTTTCGATGAGTGGATCGCGACGTTGGTTCTTGCCTTGTTCCCGTATGAAAAGACAGAGGAGGTGACACTGCGCCATGCATTCAGCGGAAAGCGTCAGTAGGTCGTTAACGGTCGTTCGCATCATCAGGCCGCGGGCGTAGGCGAGCATCTGCTCGGGGGGGAGATGAGCCTGAGGAACCGGCATGACCCGGGAGACTGAGGAGAAGTGCTCGTAGGCCTTCGGGTCCGCTGTGTGCAATCCAGCGATGCTGAAGGCGAGCATGTCATGCTGGCGCTGGAGTGCCGTGAAGAACGTACGGCTGATGTTCTGGAGCGAGAGGACGTTCTCGCCGTTGCCGGGCTGGGGCTGGGACATGGGGGTTAGCTGGTCGGATTGGAACCCTTGTCCTTGGCGTGGCGAGCCCTTTTGCGGGACAGGAAGCCGTCGGCGCGTGGCTGAGGGGTGGAGGCGAACCAGGCGATGGCCAAGGGGGCGATCTCGGAGAGGGAAAGGGCGGGCTGGCCGACCAGGCCCGGGAAACGGTAGCAGTGCTCGACGCGCGGCTGGATGTCGGGGTCGAGTTTACCGCCCGGGATGAGCAGGGCGAGGTGACGGGCGGGGACGCGGACCGGCACGCCGAGGTCGATCTTGCGGCCGATGTCGGGCGAAAGCGCCACGACGCAGCAACGGTCCTCGACGAGCTTCAGGAGTCCACCGAGCGCGGCGGCGCGCATGAGGCGGAGCTGTTCCATCGCCCCGCGCGAAAGGTTCCAGGCTTCAGGGTGGAAGGAAAGCTTCTCGGTGCCACCGGAGAGCAGCAGGCGTTTGAGGCCGAAGGCGGCCATCGATCGGGCGATCGCGGCGAGGTCGGCCGGATCGGTCACGCCGTCGGCGATGACAATACTTTCCCGGGATTCGCGCCACTCGGCGAAGTCGGAGATGCGGGCCAGGCCGAAGTCGGGTCGCATCGTGAGTGCGCAGACGTCGTCGCATGGGCCTTCGGCCGTCTGGGCGAGTTCAATCGGCCCGACGATACGGGTCTTGACGCCGAGCTCAGCGAACGCGGCGTCGTGTTCGGCCAGGTTCGGCGCGAATGCGGCGGTGGCGACGACCTCGCGCAATGCCTTAGGGTGGTGCTTGAGGCAGGCGAGCAGCGCAGCGATGCCTCGAATGACCAGGCGGTTGGGGTGGGGGTCGTTGGTATTCACAGAATGCGTCCTTCGTCGAAGTCGATCATGTCCGCGAAGGAGATCACGTCAGTGCGGTGTTCGGCGCCCATCTTGCGTTTGGCATCATCGAGGGCCTCGCGGCCCATTTCGCTCATGCCTTTCTGGACCAGTTCGCGGTTCCAGACGGCGACGCGGAGTTCGGCGGGAAAGAGGGCCTTGAGGCGGGCGTCGAGTTCGGGCTCGGACTGCGTCTCGCGGACGCAGGCGATTACCTGCTCAGGGTCTACGCCCAGATGTAGGCAGAGAAACCGGTCAAAACCCTTGCAGAAATTGCGCTGATAGGATTTCGGGAGCTCGCCCTTCAGGTGCTTGCGTATCTTGGCCAGGAAACGGGGCAGGTGGAGCAGGCCCGTCGCTGGGTGGGGGATATAGGCTGACGGAAGGTCGTAACAGATCTCGCCGGTGGCTTCGGAGAAACCATTGGGGCGAGTGGAGGGCGGCGTGGTCATTTCAGCGAGGAAGGATTGGGCAGCGACTTAGCAATCTCGGCGGCGATGGCGGCGAGGTTCTCGGACTGGGCTTGCGTGAATTCCGTCGGCGAGCGCTCTCTGAGTGCGCGAGATTTGGATAGGGTTTTAGCGGTCACGAGCGTTCCGTCGGATTTCTCAAGTCGGAAGGTTAGCTGTAGGACCGCACTATCGGTGTTGGTCGATGTTCCGGGAAGGGAGAAGATTGAGCGCCCAGGAGAGGGGGCAGCATTGATCTCCATCTTGTCCACATTCAGGAGTAGGACGAAGTGTTCATCGGCCGGCGAATGTCCAGACGAAGGTAGGCCCGTTAATGCCGTGAGATGACGAGCAACGCATTCGGACACGGCACGGTCGAGTGGTGCGATCCATCGGTGGGCATCCTCGACACGAACCCAGCCTGTGTCGTCGATGAGTACGATATTGGGACGGCGCAGCGCGGCCGGGATGATGGAGCGGGGAATGAAGAGGGTCGGGGTGGTGCGCGTGGCCAGGCTAGCCGGCGAGGCAAGCTGATGGAAGGTGACTGCCTCGCTCTTCTTGTCGAAGATGATGCAGCCGCTCAGGAGGGCGGTAAATCCGAGCAGTAGGGCGCGGGCGTTCATTTGGCGGCAGGTTCCTCCTTTGGCTTGGCATCTTTGGCGGGCGACTTGCTGCGGCCCTGGATGATTGTCTCCGGGTTACGTTCGATGAAATCGGCAAGCGAGCGGATCGCCTGGGCGGCCTCCGAGACGTCGGCCAACGCTTGATCCAGGTCGCGACGGGCAGGCGAGCCTGGCTTGGTGAGGGTGCGCAGGTTTTCGGAGGTTTCGTTGAGGCGCTCAAGGGCTTTACGGCCGGCGGTGGCCATCGCCTTGATGTCGTCGCTCACTGGATCGACCTTGCCGCTGAGACGTTTGACAAGGGTGTCGATACCTTGCATCGCGCCGGAGAAGTCGGAGACCGCGCGGGCGATGGCGGGGTCGCCGGTGATCTTAGAAATGTTGGAAGAAGCTTGGACTAGGTTGCCGTTGATCTTCTCGAACTCAATCTGCGAAGCGCCCTTGTCGATGCGCGTTAGGATTGAATCGACCTTCTTCGTAATCGAGACGAAGTCGATGCGGCTGAGTTGGTCGAGCGTCTGGGCGACGGCCTTCGTGAGCGCGCCGAGGTTAGACGGCTGGGTCGGAATCTCTGGCAGTTCGCCTTTCGGGTCGTGCAACTTGTAGGCCGTGTCAGGGAGGTAATCCAGCTCGACGTAAAGTACGCCGGTGACGACCGATTGCTGCTGCAGTTTGGCGCGGAGGCCTTTTTCCAAGGAGAGTCGCAGGCCTTGCTTTTGAAGCAGAGCTTGGTCTATGCCGCGCCGAGTGAGCAGATCAGGTGAGAATTCCATGACTACAGGGACCGAGTAGTCGGAAGCCGACTGACCGGAGGTACGCAGCAGGACCTGACTGACTTTGCCGATGGTGACTCCTCGAAACTTGACCGGGGCACCGATATCGAGGCCACTGACGGAATCTTCAAAGTAGGCGATTGTGGTGGGCTTGGCGCCCGTGAACGAACCGGCTCCCAGCAGAATGACTGCGGCGATAATGAGCACGATTCCTCCGACCACGAAGGCCCCGATCAGTGCTATGTTGGCGGATCTACGCATGGTCAGTCGAAACGTGCTTGGCTGAAGAAGGCGTGCACCTTCGGGGATTGGCCAGCCTGAAGGAAGGTCTTCGGAGGTCCATAGGCACCCATCGTGCCGGTGTCGGGGTCCAGGTAGACGCAGAAGTCGGCGGTCCGCAGGATGCTGGGGATCTCATGACTGACTAGCACGATGGTCGTGCCAAAAGCTTCGCGGAGGCGCAGGATTAGTTCGTCCAGTCGGCCTGAACTGACTGGGTCGAGGCCGGCGCTCGGTTCGTCGAGGAAGATGACGGCCGGGTCGAGGGCCATTGCCCGAGCGATACCGGCTCGTTTGGCCATGCCGCCGCTGATTTCAGAGGGAAGCTTGTCCATGGCGTCGGCGAGGCCGACGAGGGCTAACTTGTATTCGGCGAGCTGGTGAATCTCCTTGTGTGGTGCCTTGAGAAATTCCCGCATCGGCATCTCGATGTTCTCGCGGAGGGTGAGAGAGGAGAACAGGGCGGCACCTTGAAATAGGAAGCCTGTCCTCCGAAGAATATCCTGTCGCTCTTGTCCGTGGGCAGCAGCGAGGTCGACGCCCATAAGCGTGGTCTTGCCCTCAAGTGGATCATCTAATCCGCCGAGTGCACGCATGAGAGTGCTCTTGCCGCAACCACTCGGTCCGACGATGGCCAGGATTTTCCCAGGGGCCAGCGATAGGTTCAGGCGATTCATAATCACGGTCTTGCCGTGGCCGATGGCTAGGTTCGCACAGGTGAGAATGTCAGTTGCGTCGCTCACAGGTCGAATAGGTTGAAAATCACCGCAAAGACTGCGTCGAAGATTACGATGAACGTGATGCCAAGCACTGCGGCAGAAGTTGCGGCCTCACCAACGCCGAGGGCGGAGCGCTTGGCGACCGAGCCGCGGTAACATCCAGCCCACGCGGCGATGAAACCGAATGCGACGGACTTGATGAAGCCGACCAGGAAGCTCTTGAAGGTGATGGCCCTTACGGCCTGAGTTAGGTATTGCTCGATGCTGAGGTCGCCGGCGCAGGCGACGATCATCCCGCCGAAGACGCCGATGAAGGTAGCAAAGACGCCGAGGAGCGGGACCATTAGCGTGACGGCGAGAATGCGGGGTAGCGCGAGGTACTCGATGGGGTTGATGCCCAATGCTCGGAGTGCGTCGGTCTCCTGGCTAACGTTCATGCTGCCAAGCTGTGAGGCATAGGCCGTGGAAGTGCGTCCGCATGCAATCACGCCCGTCATCAGGGCGCCCATCTCGCGGGTCATCGCCAGCGAGACGAGGTTGGCGACGTAGACCGTGGCGCCGACTTGACGGAGTTGGATGAGTCCGACGTAGGCCATGATCAGGCCGGTGAGGAAGCCGAGCAGGGCGACAATCGGAAGTGCATCAACGCCTGCAGTCTGCAGCTGCAGGGTGAAGTCCGCCCAGTTGACCTTGGCCCGGCCGACAAGCATTTTGAGAAAGCCCAGCGCGGTGTGCCCGATGTGTTCAAAGGCGCGACCCCAGGAGCCGCCGCTTTCGATGCCCCAAGCTCCGAAGGTCTCAAGGAATCCGTCGTGGGTCGATTTGATCTGCTCGGTTGAAGCCTTCTCCGCCATCTGGACGAGAGACTGCAGGCGTAAAGGCAGGGGGGAGAGATCCAACTGGCGAACATTTTTAAAGTTGGCGTAAAGCCAAGCTGGTAAGGAAGAGTCGAAATCGGCTAGATTTTCCGCCACTACTCTGGCTCGATCACCCTTGACGACGATAGCCGGGAGGGGTTGGTCAAGGTTCCACGAGCCTCCGACGGTGACCAAGGCGCTGCCATCGGCCTGGACTTCCGTCCGGGCAAAGGGCAAGCCTGTGGCAGCATGGGACATCCTGACTGTCAAATACTTGGGTGCATCGATGTTCACAAGTCAGAAAGGCGTGGACGCCCTCGTTCAGAGGCTCTTTGCTGTTGTTTCAGAAATGTCGAAATCACGTCTCATCGCCTTTGCGCTGGCCTCTACCGTCGCCCGGGCTGCTGACGCGCCTGTCGATCTGGTGCCAAGTTCCGTCTGGGTTGTCTCGCTGACTGAAGAGAACGACAAGTTCGCACCCAAGAATAAGGATCGTTACTACACGCAAGGACTGAAGGTCGCATTGAACCGTGGTGATCGGACTTTCTTCTCGCTCACTCAGGAGATAAACACGCCATCCGACACGGTGAGTCCCAATCCGTCGCTTAATGATATGCCTTACTCCGGTGCCCTCTATGTTGGTTGGGGCTACGGCGACATCTTGAACCGCGGCGGCCGGAAGGACTGCATGTTCTCTGTGGAAGCCAAACTGGGTGTAATTGGCCCGGCTGCAGGCGGTCAGACGGTTCAAAACAAGTTTCACGAACTCATAAATACGCCGCCGGCCGCGGGTTGGGAAAATCAGGTTCCTAATGAATTATTGGTAAACATCGACAGCGAGTTTCGTCGACGCTTTGACCTGGATTCGACCGGACATGGCTATCGCGACCTCATCGCTCGAGGGGTCATCGAACTTGGCACAGTTCGCACCGAGGTGATGCTCGGGGCACAGTTACGCTGGGGCGTGAACCTCGACAAGTCCTGGGGGCACTCCTATATCCGCCATTCTAATGGCTATGATCCAATCGACGCTCTTAAATCCGAGGAGGCGCGTCCGAATTTCTCTTATTGGGCTTTCGTGGATTCGCAGCTCGAGGTCGTGGTCCGCAACTATGCCACCGATGGGGCGAATTTCCGGGATTCGCGCGGTGTCACCCGTTCGCCCGTCGTACTCCAGTGCGCCGTCGGGACGACCTTCCAGGTTTACTCCTGTTCCGCTACCTATTTCATCGCCGTACGTACAAAGGAGTTTGAGACGCAGGATGGCGTCCATTTCTTTGGCGGCATCAAGGGACAATTCCTTTTCTGAACATGTCCGCTATCGCCGTTGTCGACGTAGGGTCTAATTCCATCAAGGTGGCCGTCGTGTCCGAACAGGATCATAGCGAGCTCGGCCGCCTTACCGAATCCGTCCGTCTGCAACAGGTAGGCAATCCCTCCGACCCCTTGCCCGCCGAGGCACAGGCGTCAGCCGCGGCTGCGATTGGCCGGTTGCTCGATTTCGCCCGCTCCAAAGGTGCCACGCGTTTCACAGTTCTTGGTACGAGCGCCGTCCGGGAATGCTCGAATCGGCAGGCCTTCGCCGATAAGGTCCGCATGGTGACTGGCGTGCCGCTCACCATCGTCTCTGGCGAGGTAGAGGCTCGGCTCGCCGGATCTGGGGTGCGTACGGATCCCGCCTACAAGGCCTATGAGAACATCATGGCGTTCGATCTCGGTGGCGGTAGCCTCGAGATCACGGCCATCCGAGGCCAACATTACGTACTAGCCCGAAGCTTTCCCTTGGGGTCGGTCCGCATGACTAACGGTTACCTCCGCGGGGGGGCGACTATCGTCGATGAACTCGACCAAGCCTCGATCCGCACCCATCTCATGGGCGTACTGCAGGCAATCATCCCCGCCAATGCCGCCGAGAACTACCTGATCATCGGCGCGGGCGGGGCTTTTGCGGCTGTCGCCCTTCATCTTGAGGCGATTGGCGAACCTCCAGTGGGTGGCCGACTCCCTGTTCTGCGGATCCGCGAGCTGCGTGATCAGATGTGTGCCCTCGATATCGAGGCCCGCCGCAAGATTCCTGGTATCCCCGCCGACCGCGCCGACATCATGCCCGCGGCTCTCATTACGCTCTGTGTCCTAGCCGACCTTACGGGCGCCGAAGCCTTCCATCTTTCCCATCGCGGCGTTCGCCATGGTATGATCGAACTCATGCTCGGACCTTCCAAGGATCATCTCTGACCATGCTCCGACTGTTCGCCCTAATTTTCTCAGTTATCGGAGTTTCCGCCGCCGCGGAAACTGGCATGGTCGAATCGATCTCTACCGATGGCATGGCTAAGATCTTGCTTGAAAAAGGCGTATCGGTCTCTCGCCGCCTCTCGGATGGTGATCGAAAGGTTGGCTGGGTCGGCAGGATGATTCGTTATGATGCAGTGAAGGAGTCTGTCGAGACTCAGGCCCGCAGGGTCGTCTCCGCAGACGCCGAGGAATTACGACAGGCTGCCGAAGTCACAGATACGCTTCGGCGCGAGACGGCTGACAAAGGTCGCATGGTCACGCGTATGCCCAACGAGCTTATGCCCAACATGGCTCTATGGGACCAGTCCGGACGTTTGGTCATGAAGAAAGATTTTCTTGGTCACCCACTTGCGTTGAACTTTATCTTCACCAGTTGCCGTTCAGCGCGCATGTGCCCGGCATCCTCCGCTTGTATGAAACAGCTCGGGGATGCCCTGGCGAAGATGCCTGGCGCCGCCGAGGTCCGTTTGCTGACTATCACTTTCGACCCTGAGACAGATACGCCCGGCGTCCTGTATGCCTATGCTGATGGCTACGGCATCGACCATGCCCGTCATCGCTTCCTCACCGGAGACGCGGGTCAGATCAAGGACCTCATGCGCCATTACGGAATCCAGACGCTGCGCGATGACGGGACCATCGTGCACAATGCTGCCCTGATTATCATCAGTCCCGAAGGGCGCATTACCTACCGAAGTGAAGGTCCTTCCTTCGACGCCGAAGATGTCGCCGCCAGGTTGCTCAAGCTTTCCGGCACCGCCGGCACGAAGGCCCGATGACAACGCAACGGCAGGCTTTGTTCATCAGTTTCCTGGCGGTGGCTGGCTTCTTTGGTCTACGTGCCTTACCGGATACCCAGTGCGCTTTCCTGCACGCAGATCATCAGCCGGTGATCGTCGACGGCGTCGAATTCTGCGGTATTAACGAAGAGGCCAATTTCTATTCTCCGAAGGCTTTGCAGTTTCCGGTCGAGCTTAAGGTCGAACTCTCGGCCGACGGAACCAAGGGTGAGCTGCGGCTCATTAAGGACGACGGCCAGCCCTACTACGGCCACGAAATCGCCGTATCCCACACGCAGAAGGTGCATCTCCATCTCCGTCAGTTCGGCGGTGCCCGCGCCTATGCGCACCTGCATCCTATGCCGGGTGACGATGGCATCTGGCGTTTCGACCTGCCGGCTAAGCTTCGTGGCTCCGCCTTAGAAGCCTACGTGGACTTCGCGGATCTGCGGACTTCGCGCGTCATGCTAGCACAGGCCGCTATCCCGGCCGTATCGATCTTCGACGGGTTCGTCCTTCATTCCCGCAACGCCATCGTGTCGATGGAGGCGTCGACGTATAAGTCAGGAGAATCCGCCACTTTGCGCCTCAGGCTTTCCGGACCGGAAGGTAAGCCGCTTAAGCTGCTTCCGATCATGGGCTCGTTAGGGCATGCCGTGGTTTTCTCGGTCGATAAGCCCGCCGCTGGCTATGCGCATATGCATCCCACGCTCGAGGGCGGCGAGTATGCGTCTAATCCGACGCTATCCTTCCGTCTGCGTCTACCTCCCCCGGGCACTTATGACCTCTGGCTGAACCTCAACGACGGACAGGAGGAGCTCCTGCGCACGACGTTGGTCGTTACCCCTTGATCTGACGGAAATATTCTACCGTCTCGGCCAGTCCGGTGCTGACCGAAGACTGCGGTTTCCAGCCGGTGGCGAGGAGGCGCCCGGTCGATGCCAGCGAATGGCGGACGTCGCCGGCACGAGGCAGCAGGTGTTCGATCTTAGATCTCGAGCTGGTGAGCTGGATAATCTCCTGCGCGAGTGCGAGGATCGACTGGCTCTGGCCATAGCCGACGTTGTAGGTGCCAGCCATGTCCTTGGAGGCTCCGGCATAGGCGAGGGCACCGACGATATCGGTCACATGGATGAAGTCGCGGGTCTGGCCACCGTCGCCATGGATGCCAATCGGTTCATTGCGTAGAGCTTTCGCGATGAAGATGGGGACGGCGGCAGCGTAGGCGGAGCGAGGGTCCTGTCGCGGCCCGAAGACGTTGAAGAAGCGCAGGCTCGTGGTGCCGAGGCCGTGAGCTTGGCGGTATTGTTCGAGCAATTGTTCGCCGGCGAGCTTGGTCTCGGCGTAGGGAGATTTCGGCTCTGGCGGCATCGATTCGAGCTTCGGTACCGTCGGATTGTCGCCGTAGATGGCGGCGGAAGACGCCAAGACGACCCTCCGAGCGCCGGCAGCTAAGGCGGCGGCGAGCACACGATGCGTGCCTTCGGTGTTCAGTTCGGCGCACTCGGTCGGTTTGGCGACGGATTCCGGCACCGAGATCATCGCGGCGAGGTGGTAGACCTCCTCGGCCCCCGCGATGGCTTTTGACAAGGCGGTTGCGTCGAGGATGGAGCCTTGCAGGAAGCGGCAACGGACGCCTTCTAGGTTGCTGGCATACCCGCTCCTCAGGTCGTCGAGCACCGTCACTTCGGCATACTCGGCGAAGTGGCGCGCTAAATGTGAGCCGATGAACCCGGCGCCGCCGGTGATAAGCACGCGTTTACTCATGCGCTTGTGACCAGCGCCTGCATGGCGGGCAGCTGGGCTTCGATGGATTCGACTAGTTTGAACTGGGTACGTGCACGGTCGAGGTTGTGTGATGGCCGCTTGATCTTAAAGTAGATGTCGCCTTCGAGCCAGTCGGTCAGGAAGCGTAGCCCGATTTCGAAGGTGATGAGTTTGCCGGCGAAGGGCAGGAGTTCTTTCTCTTTAGGCGTCAGGAAGACCCTGGTGGATTCGAGGTATCCTTTGATCAGGGCCTCGAACAGGGGAAGTTGCATTCTGACCTTGGAGAGATCTGTTTCGTCCTCTGCGGCTGGCGAGGTCGACGTGCGCACGAGGTCGCCAAAATCATAAAGCACCGAGCCGGGCATGACCGTGTCGAGGTCGATGACGCAGACGCCTTCCTGGGTGACGTCGTCGAGCAGGACGTTGTTCAGCTTGGTGTCATTGTGCGTCACGCGTTCAGGGAGGGAGCCATCGCGCAAGGCGTCGACGACCACGCTGACTTCGTGGGCGCGGGCTAAGGCGAAGGCGATTTCAGGTACGGCGAGAGCGGCCCGGCCATGGTCGTCCTTCGCTAAGGCCTGCTGGAAGCGGGCGAAGCGTGAGGGGGTGTGATGAAAGTCGGGGATGGTCTCGTGGAGTCGGCCACCGGGAAGGTCGGCGAGCAGGGCTTGGAATGCGCCGAACGATTTTGCCGCAGCGTAAGCTTGTTTGGGTGAGCGGACGATATCATGCCCGGTGGCGCCTTCGATGAAATGGTAGCAGCGCCAGCGATTGCCCGCGTTATCGACGAGCCAAGCCTTGCCTGTGCGGGTCGGGATGAGGCGCAGCGTGCGTCGATCGGCGTCGGAGACGCCCGCATGCTTAAGTTTGGCGTAGGCATGGGCGCAGACGCGCTCCACGTTGGCCATGAGCTCGTCCGGTCGGTGGAAGACGTTGTGGTTAATGCGTTGGAGTACGTAGCGGCTAGGACCGCCGTCGGGCTTTACGTCTACCTTGAAGGTATCGTTGATATGGCCGCTGCCGTAGGGGGAGGCCGATACGATTTCACCGGAGAGCGAGAATGCCCGGGCGATCGTGACGGCGTCATATCCTGCGGTGCCGGACATCGTCAGGCCCAGAGGGAAGGTGGGTAGGCGCCGCTGCTCACCTGCTGGCTGATGCTGGCTTGAACGACGGGCTTGTCTTCGCGGTAGGTCACTCCGAACCAGGTGGAATCGGAGCGCAGCACCTGACAACTTGCCTGTCCGGCGCGGATGAGGCTGCCGACGGACATCGGGATGTAGGACTCGCTTTTCATCTCGGATCCTTTGGCGGTCAGGAAGGCTCGGAAGTCGGCCTCGAGCTGGGGGAAGATTGCTGGCGTGAAGCCCCACATGTTCATCGATACCGGTTCGTTTCCAGTTAGTGGCACGCCGACACCGTCCTCGCCGCGATGTTCGGCGCCATTCGCCAGCTTTGAGATCTTCGTCAGCTCTTGGATGTCGGTCAGCTTGCCGGTGGAATCGGTCTGGCAGACGCCGCGGGCGACGGTGCCATGTTCCGAGAGGGTGTTCTTGAGGGTGAACCCGACCATCGCGTAGGCCTTTGAATCGTTGGTCAGCGCTGAGAGATAGCGGCCGAGCGTCGCGTAGGAGTCGCGGCCGTAGAAATCGTCGGCGTTGATGACTGCGAAGGGCGTATGGACAGCGTCACGGGCGCAGAGAATAGCGTGGGTCGTGCCCCAGGGTTTTTCTCGACCGGTCGGGACCGTGAAGCCTACCGGCAGTTGGTCGATCGTCTGAAAGGCGAAGCCTACGTCGATACGCCCGGTGAACTTTGCGGCAATACGGTCGCGGAAGTCTTTCTCGAAGTCAGGACGGATGATGAACACCACCTTGCCGAAGCCGGCACGGATCGCATCGAAGACTGAGTAGTCGAGGATGGTTTCGCCGGACGGACCCATCGGGTCAATCTGCTTCAGGCCGCCGTAACGGCTGCCCATTCCGGCGGCGAGGACGAGGAGAGTCGGTTTCATGTCAGAGGGATTTTCGGATGCGGGCGGAGACGTCGGCCTTCAGGCGGTCGATGAATCCGACCGTATAGGCGAGAGAATCAAGGGTTTCATCTTGAATGAGAGGGGTCAGGTCCATCGCCCACTGCATGGCCGATTCTTGATCGGTCGAATGCGCGTTGCTGAAGGTCGCGTTGGCCGTGCGGCGTCCGAGGACAGCTAGGTCGTAGCGCTTGCCCCCGGCGATCTGGGTGGCGAAGACCTCGTTGAGGGCGCGGGCCAGTTCCGGGTGGGCCGAGATCGGCATCGCGGTCTTTTCGCTATCCACGAGCCAGTCAAGGTCGCGCCATACTTCGCAACCATAGACCATCTTAGGTCGATCCGCTTTGGCCATCTGGCGCATGGCTTCGATGCACCGGAGTGCGCAGCCGACGTGCGTGTCGTGCTTGTCGGCGAGGTTATGCAGGTAGACGACCTCGGGGTGGCTGGCTTCGAGAATGCGGCGGAGGTCGTCGCGGACGGTGGTCTGCTGGGAGTCGCGGACAGCCGCGCTGCCGAAGCCCAGTTGGGCGATGAAGGAGTACTGGCCGATGACGGCGGCGGCTTCCTGTTCGCGGATGCGTTCGGCGGCAATCTGATCGTCGGTCCAGTCCTTAAACTGGCCAGCACGGGAACTTCCCCGTCCATCAGTGATGGTCACCCCGCCGAACCATCGATCGGTGCGATTGTAGCAGGCAAGGATCCCGTGGAATGCCATGAACTCTAGGTCATCTTGGTGGGCGCCGATGCCGAGGTGCGTCGTGCGGCTTAGGGCGCCCAGTCCGGTCTCGCCGTCCGGAGTCACGATGCGTGCGAGAGGGTTGAGTGAGATCATCGGCTGAGGGCGGGAAGGGAGGCGGCGGCGATGGCCTGGCCATGACGCTTATCTTTCTCGCCCGGAACGACGAGGTCGATGCGAAGTTCTGGGAATTCTTCCCGCAGGATCATCCTGGCCTTGTCGATGATGAGTGTGCCGCCCTGACCGGAGGTGACACGCCCCATCATTAACAGGCACCCTATCTCATAGAAGCTGGCGAAATGGGCGATCGCGTAACCAAAGGCGATGCCGATGGCTTCGTAGACCTGTTGTGCTCTCGGGTCATGGGAGAGAATCAGCCTCTGCAGTTCTTCGAGCTGCTCGGGTAGGCGCATCGAGGCGGGCAGGGTGATGCCAGCAAGAGGGAGCAGGCGGCCGACGCCTTGTTGGCTGAAGTATTGCACTGCGCAGCCGCGATCGCCGGACCACTCATCTGCCGGGCCGTCCGGGCGATAATCCACAGGCACGAAGGCCAGCTCGCTCAGCCAGTTGGTAAGGCTGCCTGCCGTATCGACATACCCAGCTGCCACGCTGGTTCCCATGGCAACACCGAGAACGGCATTACGCCCTAGGGACATCGAGCCTGCCAGGGCGGTGACGTCGCCGTCGTTCAGGACTTCGAACGGTACGCCGTAGGATTTTGCGAGGTCTAGGAAGATATCACGTACCTGAGAGTCGAAGAGGGAGGCGTCCGTGATTCCGCGGAAGAGCGATGCGACTCTCACCTTATTGTTCACGTAGACGCCAGCGGAAGAGCCCCCGATGGCGTCGACACGGGGTAGATGGCTGGCGGCGAGATTCAATGAATGACGAATGCCGGCGAGATGGTAGGCCGGGTCGGACTGGAAATAAGGATCCCATTTCACTTCCTCGGAGAAGACGACCTTGCCATCGATGAGCGCGGCACACTTGCGGTCGGATCCGCCTAGGTCGAAACCGATGCGACACCCGTCTAGGTTGCGTCCGAGCGGGAGGTGGGCGGAGACGGCTTCCGGAAGTTCAGAGATTTCGATCGCACGGAATGAAAGCGGCCGCTCAAAGACCTTACGGAGGAAGTCGGCGTCGAAGGCCCGACAGCCCGACGAAGAGTAGTCAGCTTGCAGGCGAAAGGCGAGGTGGGTGGCTTCCGGTCCGCAGAGTAGGATGTCCGGGGCACCGCGCGACCAGAGCAGGAACTTCACCGTGCGTTCGACGTGAAGATAGGTCGCATCGTCGTCGACTCCGCTTGCCAGTACCTGTGTGCGAAATAGCGAGGCGGTGCCATCGTCTCGCCGTAGGGCAATCGTGAGTTCGGATGAGCCAGCCGTCGCCGCGCAACGGCGCAGGTAGGCGCGGGTCCAGAGGGCGGCAGGAACGAGGCCCGGGTCGATGGCGGAGCGATGGCGAGGGGCGACGTCCATCGGGCTGGTCAAAGAGCCTTGGCGGCAGCCGCGTCGAGGTGGAACGTGCAATGGGGGTGCTTCTGCAGCCAGGTAGCGGGACAGTGGGCGGAAGGTGTCTCTTGGATCGCCCGACGGATGACGTCGGCCTTGGCTTCGCCAAAGGCGATGAGTTCGACTCGGCGAGCCTCGAGGATCGTAGCGACACCCATCGTCAGGGCGCCATGGGGCACTAGGGCGATGTCGCCGAAGAAGGCCGAGTTGTCGCGACGGGTCACCTCATCGAGGTGGACCCAGCGGGTGCGGGTGTCGACGGCGGAGGGTGGTTCATTGAAACCGATGTGGCCCGTGCGGCCTATGCCGAGAATCTGGAGATCGATTCCGCCGACGGCACGGATGGCCGCTTCGTAGTCGGTGCAATTCTTTGCCAGATCTTTCGACAGACCGTCAGGAATATGGATATTGGCCGCGGGAATATCCAGATGACGGAAAAGATTTTCCTCCATGAAGAACCGGTACGATTGCGGATGCGTCGCGCCGAGGCCTTCGTACTCATCGAGATTAAAGGTGATGACTGAACTAAAACTCAGCTTTTCCTCGCGGTGGAGACGGATGAGCTCGGCGTAAAGCGGCAGAGGCGTAGAGCCCGTCGCCAATCCTAGCACCGTTGGCTTGCCCGATTTCGAGCGTATCTCAATTAGGTCGGCAATCTCCCGGGCAATCGCCTGCGCGGCGGTTTGTTTGTCGGGATGAAGCCTGGTCGCGATCATCTTAGCCGAGCGTGGCAATCATGCGCGCAATCTCATCGCGCTTGGCTTTAGCGTCATCGAGCTGCTTGCGGGCGCCTTCAAGGATCTTAGGCGGGGCTTTTGAGACGAAAGCTTCGTTGGTCAATTTGGCTTCGCCCGCGGCGACTGCCTGTTCGAGCTTGATGAGTTCCTTGGCGAGGCGGATCTTCTCGGCGGCGACGTCGACCGTGCCGGAGAGTTCGAGTAAGACGGTGCCGAGTGAGTTGAGTGAACCGGTACGGTCGCCGGCATCGTCGGCAAAGGTGATTTCGGCCAGACCGGCCATGCTGCTGAGCTTATCGCTGTTCGACTGGAGGAGGGCTTTCGCCGTGGCGTCCTTGGCGACAATCGTGATGACCGAATCGCGGCGGGTCGCCTGGTTGGCTTGCGACTTGAGGCCGCGGACCGAGGCGACGAATTCGCGGAGGAGGGCGACATCGGCGACCTTGGCGGCGCTGAGCTTGATGCCGTTTTCGCGAAGGACGCGGAGAAGATCGCCGCCGGAGCCGGTGTGGTGGTTCTGGATAAAATCCTTTTCTGCGCCATAGCCAAGCAGGTGCCAGAGTTCTTCGGAGATGAACGGAGCGACCGGGTGGAGCAGCAGGAGGAACTGTCGCAGTACGAGATCTTGCACCGCGAGGCAATTATCGACGAGGGCGGGGTCCTTAAGGCGAGCCTTCGAGGCTTCGACGTACCAGTCGCAGAAGTCGCCCCAAAAGAAGGAGTACAGTCCCTGCGCGTAGGCGGTGAACTCGTGCTCGTCCAAGTTCTTGGTCGTGCTGTCGGTCAGTTCGGCGAGGCCTTGGAGGATGGCGAAGTCGTCGTCATCGAGTTGGGAGGCCTTGATGCGGCTGACGACAGCGGCGAGCGTCGAGTTGTCGGCCATCGGGCCAGACATCTGGCGGAAGCGGGCAGCATTCCAGAGCTTGTTGCAGAAGTTGCGTCCTTGGCTGACGCGATCTTCGTCGAAGAGGATATCCTGGCCCTTGGGGGCGATGGATAGCAGGCCGAAGCGGAGGCCGTCGGCGCCGAACTTCGCGATCAGGTCGAGGGGCTCGGGAGAGTTGCCCAGTGACTTGGACATCTTGCGTCCGAGCTTGTCGCGGATGATGCCGTTGAAATAGACGCGCTTGAACGGGATGCGCTGACGGATCTCGTCATCGGTGAGCGTCTTCTTCTCGGGGCCGTGAAGTTCGAGGCCTGCGATGATCATGCGGGCAACCCAGAGGAAGATGATGTCGGGGCCGGTCGCGAGGGCGCCAGTCGGATACCAATGCTTCAGTTCTTCAGTCGTCTCTCCGGGCCTGCGCCAACCGATGGTCGCCAGGCACCAGAGCCAGGAGGAAGCCCACGTGTCGAGCACATCGGGGTCCTGTTCCCAGTTGGCGGCATCTGCTGGGGCCGTGAGGGAGACGTGCAGGTTCTTCGGGTCGTTACGGTCGGCGCCCTTGCGGTACCAGACCGGGATGCGGTGGCCCCACCAGAGCTGGCGGCTGACGCACCAATCCTGGATATTCTCCAGCCAGTGGAGGTAGGTCTTCGTCCAGCGTTCTGGGTGGAACTTGATGATGCCCGACGTGACGGCCCGCTTAGCTTCGTCGATCTTTGGGTAGCGGATGAACCACTGTTCGCTGAGGCGAGGTTCGATCGGAACGTCGGCGCGTTCCGAATAACCTACCGTGTTCTCATAAGGTTCGGTCTTCACGAGGGCACCGAGTTCCTCGAGGAGTTTTTCGGCCATACCGCGTGCCTTGAAGCGTTCCACGCCGGCGAGCGGACCCGCGTCGGCGTTCATCGTGCCATCCGGGTTCATCACGTCGACTACCGGAAGGTTATGGCGCTTGCCGATGTCGAAGTCGGTGCGGTCGTGAGCCGGCGTGACCTTGAGGACGCCCGTGCCGAACTCCTTCTCGACGGCGGTGTCGCCGACAATCGGGATCTGGGCGCGAGGGAAGGGGCGCCAGACGTGCTTGCCGATGAGGTGCTTGTAGCGTTCGTCGTCAGGGTGGACCGCTACGGCGGCGTCGCCTGGGATGGTCTCGGGGCGCGTGGTGGAGATCTCGAGGAATGTGCCCGGGATCTCGGCGACCTCGTAACGCATGCGGTAGAGTGAGCCCTTAGAGGGCTTCATAATCACCTCTTCGTCGGAAAGGCCGGTCTGCGAGACCGGGCACCAGTTGACCATGCGCTTGCCGCGATAAACGTAGCCGCGTTCGTAAAGGGTGACGAAGGTCTGCAGGACTGCCTGCGAATAGCCGGCGTCGAGGGTATGGACCGTGCGATCCCAATCGCAGGAGGCACCAAGTTTACGGAGCTGACCAAGGATGATGCCGCCATGTTTGTCGCGCCACTCGGACGCGACTTGAATGAATTTTTCGCGACCGAGGTCGTGGCGAGTCTTGCCTTCCTTCTGACGGAGTTCCTTTTCGACGCGGGACTGCGTGGCGATGCCTGCATGGTCGGTACCCGGGAGCCAGAGCGCGGATTTGCCTTCTTGGCGGGCGCGTCGGACCATGATGTCCTGCAGCGTGTTATTGAGCAGGTGTCCCATGTGTAGGACGCCCGTCACGTTCGGCGGCGGGATCATGACCGCGAACGACTCGCGGGTGTGGTCTACCTTGCCCTTGAAGCAACCGGCCGCGACCCAGCGGTCGTACCACTGCTGTTCGACGCCTTGCGGTTCATAAGATTTGGGGATTTCGGCCATCGGAAAGAGGAATGATTAGGGGTTAAGTTGGGGATTGAAAAGAACGGACTAGGCGGGCATTAAGATTAGCAAGTCAGGCCCCATGCAACGGGTGGCAGACGAATCCCGCCAGGTCCGGAAGGAAGCAACGGCAGTCAGTCCATCCGTGTGCCGTGGCAAGCCTGGCCCCTTGTTTTTCATTCGACGCCTTCCCTTCATTTGGGAGGGCGTCCTTGTTTGGCTGTAAAATGAGAAAGGGTGCTATTCGCACCCTTTCGTTCAAAAGTCCGACCCTCGCTCAGAGCGAGTGGATGCTCGACTTGCTGACGGCCATCGCGGCTTCCTTGAAGGACTCGCTGACGGTCGGGTGGGCGAAGCAGGTGCGGGCGACGTCTTCGGCGCTGCCACCGTATTCCATGTGGGCGCAGGCGGCGGCGATCATCTCGGAAGCACCCTTAGCGACCATCTGGACGCCGAGGAGCTTGTCGGTCTTGGCGCAGGCGATGACCTTGACGAAACCAGAGGTGCAGTCGGAAGCAATCGCACGTCCGTTGCCGGCGAGCTGGAACTTGCCGATGGCGACTTCGATATTCTTGGCCTTCGCTTCGGCTTCGGAGAGACCGACGCAGGCGACTTCAGGGTCGGTGTAGATGACGCCGGGGATGATGGCGTAGTTCACGTGGCCATGCTTGCCGGCGAGGTTCTCGGCGACCGCGACGCCTTCTTCTTCGGCCTTGTGGGCGAGCATCGGGCCGACAACGACGTCACCGATGGCGTAGACTCCGGGAAGGTTGGTCTGGAAGTGGGCGTCGATGACGATACGACCGCGCTCGTCGAGCTTGAGGCCGGCTTCTTGGGCGCCAAGGCCGGTCGTGTTGGCCTTTCGGCCTACGGCGACGAGAATCTTGTCGGCGGGGAATTCGAGGGCTTTGCCGTCGCGTTCGGCGGTGAGCGAGGAGCCTGCGGCGCTCTTCTTCACGCCGGTGACCTTGGCGCCCATCTCGAACTTGATACCCTGCTTCTCGAAAGCGCTTTGCGCGGCTTTGGCGACGTCCGCATCGTAAGCCGGGCCGCCGATGGAGGGCAGCATCTCGACAACGGTGACCTGGGAGCCGAGACGGGCCCAGACGGAACCGAGCTCTAGGCCGATGGCGCCGGCACCGACAACGACCATCTTTTCAGGGACGGACTTCAGTGAGATGCCGTGGTCGGAAGAGATGACGGTTTCGCCGTCGAACTTCATGAATGGCAGTTCGATTGGTACGGAGCCCGTAGCGATGAGAATGTTCTTCGTCTCGAGCGTGCGGTCGCCAGCGGTGGACCGGACGAGCACTTGGCCGGACTTCACGAGGCGCCCGAGGCCGCGGACGATTTCGACGTTACGCTTCTTGAGCAGGGCGCCGACGCCCATGTTGAGCTGGGCGACGACCTTGTCCTTGTTTGCGAGCATCGCAGAGACGTCGAAGGTGATCTTCTCGGCGCCGACGAGGCCGTGCTTCTTGCCGTGCAGGGCGTGCTGGTAGACTTCGGTGGAATGCAGGAGGGCCTTGGAAGGGATGCAGCCGACGTTGAGGCAGGTGCCACCAAGGGAATTGTCCTTTTCCACGAGGGCTACCTTGAGGCCGAGCTGGCCGGCCTTGATGGCGGCGACATAGCCACCGGGGCCGGAGCCGATTACGACGAGATCGAATTGAGACATTGAGGTAGGATGATGAAAGGGAATCAGACGCCGAACAGCAGGCGCTGCGGGTCCTCGATGAACTGACGCACCTTGACGAGGAAGGTCACGGCTTCCTTGCCGTCGATGATGCGGTGGTCGTACGAGAGGGCGAGGTACATGATCGGACGGATTACGACTTGGCCGTTCTCGGCGACGGGACGTTCGACGATGTTGTGGAGGCCCATGATGGCAGCTTGCGGGTGATTGAGAATCGGCGTCGAGAGCATCGAGCCGTAGATGCCACCGTTCGAAATCGTGAAGACGCCGCCCTGGAGTTCAGGTAGCTGAATCTTGCCGTCACGGGCGCGCTTACCGAAATCTCCGATAGCTTTCTCGATGCCGGCGAAATTCAGCTGGTCGCAATCACGGACGACCGGAACCATCAGGCCCTTGTCGGTGCCGACGGCCACGCCGATATCGAAGAAGTTGTTCTCGACGATGTCTTCGCCGTCGAGCTGAGCGTTGATCGCCGGAACTTCCTTCATCGCCTGGACAGCGGCTTTTACGAAGAAGGACATGAAGCCGAGTTTGACCCCGTATTTCTTAAGGAATTCTTCGCCGTGGCGTTTGCGCAGTTCCATCACCGGGGCCATGTTAACCTCGTTGAAGGTAGTGAGCATCGCGGTCTCTGTCTTAGCCTGAACGAGGCGCTCGGCGATTTTGCGACGTAGCGGGGACATACGCTTGCGCGTGGTGCGACCATCGCGCGAAGGGATAGAGACGGGGGCGGCCGGAGCGGAAGGAGCGGCGGCGGCGGGAGTAGCCGTAGTGGCGCTAACCGTACCGACGGCGCGAATCGGGGCCTGACCTGCAAGGGCGGCGAGCATGTCGCCTTTGGTCACGCGACCCGCCTTCCCCGAGCCCTCTACGCCTGCGGGGTCGAGACCGGTTTCAGCGGAGAGACGACGGACGGCGGGAGAAACTTCGGCGGCGGCGCCGGACTTGGCGGCAACTGGCGCAGCTTTCGGTGCAGGAGCTGGAGCGGCGGCAGCGGTCTTGGCGGCGGCGGGTGCAGCGGAGGTCGGAGCGGAGGGAGCGTTGCCGGCGGCGCCTGCTTCGATCGACGCCACGACCTGATTGACGAGCACTTCGGTGCCGGCTTCGACGGCGATGGTGATCTTTCCGTCGACTTCAGCGGTGCCTTCCGAAGTCACCTTGTCGGTTTCGTAGGAAAAGAGGGCTTGGCCCTTGCGAACAGCGTCACCGCTTTTAACCAGCCAAGCGGCCAGCAGGCCCCCGGTGATGGATTCGCCCATGGGAGGGATTTTGACTTCGACGGCCATGAAATTAGGTAAGTTCAACCTTGGAACCCATTCCTCCTCGTTTCAACGGGGAAATGACCCTTTAAACGACCTTCGATAGCCGTTTAATGGGTAGTAGGAGAGATTCCCGGGCGAAGAAAGACTGCTTCTGAACCCTATTAGGCGGTAAAGGCCTGCTTCACCATGTCGGCCTGCTCGATCTTGTGGACGGCCAAGGAGCCGACCGCAGGGGAGGCGGCGGCATCGCGGCCGGCATAAGCAGGTCGGAGGCCGAGGGTGGATTCGATCAGGTCGGCGACGAAGGACCAGCCGCCCATGTTCTTGGGCTCATCCTGGACCCAGACGACCTTCTGGGGCGAACCCAGCGAGGCATGTACCTTGGCGAGCGCTTCGCCGTCGAAAGGATAGAACTGCTCGATACGTACGATCGACGTGGCGGTGTCCTTGCGGGCGGCACGTTCGGCGTCGAGTTCGTAGAATACTTTTCCAGAGCAAAGAATGAGTCGTTCGGTCTTCGCGGCCGGGGTGGCGTCAGCGAGGACGGCTTGGAAGCGACCCTTCGTCAGGTCTTTAAGCGTACTGACGCACGCCTTGTGGCGAAGCAGGCTCTTCGGCGTCATGACCACGAGCGGCTTGCGGTGTTCGGACTTCACTTGACGACGTAGGACGTGGAAGAGCTGAGCCGGGGTCGAAGGCTGGACGACTTGGAGATTGTTCTCGGCGCAGAGCTGCAGGAATCGTTCGAGGCGGGCGGAGGAGTGCTCAGGCCCCTGGCCTTCGTAGCCGTGGGGCAGGAGCATGACGAGACCGCTGGTCTGGCCCCACTTCGATTCCGCCGAGGCGATGAACTGGTCGATCATGATCTGCGCGCCGTTGGCGAAGTCTCCGAACTGGGCTTCCCAGATCACGAGAGAATCCGGGGCTTCGAGCGAGTAGCCGTAGTCGAAGCCGAGGACGGCGTATTCTGAGAGCGACGAATTAACGAGTTCGACTTCGGCGCCGGCGATGGAGCCGAGCGGGCAGTATTCAGCGTCGTTCGAGGGGTCGTGCAGGACGGCGTGACGGTGCGAGAAGGTGCCGCGTTCGCAATCTTGTCCGGACAAGCGGACCGGGTAGCCTTCGGCTAGTAGGGAAGCGAAGGCAAGGCCTTCACCGAGGCTCCAATCGAAGTTGATGCCCGACTTATAAGCCTCCGCCTTCGTGTCGAGTAGGCGTTTGATTTTAGGGTTCGGGGAGAAGTCAGGGGGCATCTGCCAGAGGACCGGCGCGACCTTGTCGAGGAGCTCCTGTGGGGCCGCGGTGTCGACCGCATGATCATAAGGCGACTTGAACGGTCGAACGCCGACAGGATTCTTTTTACGTTCTTCAATCTCGATGGCCAGGGCGGCTTGGGCGCGTTCCTGGGCAGCGTTCAGCAGGATATCGAATTCGGTGCGCAGTGCGATGAGTTCGCCGTCCGGAGCAGAACCGGATTCAGTTAGGCGAGAAGCGTAGAGGTCGGCGACGGAGGAGTGGGCCGAGATTTCGCGGTAGAGCACCGGTTGCGTGAACGCGGGTTCGTCGGTCTCATTGTGGCCGTAGCGGCGGTAGCAGACGATATCGACGACAGAGTCGGCACCGAACTTCTGTCGATATTCAAGGGCGATCTCGGTCGCGAGGACGACGGCGTCCGGGTCGTCGCCATTGGCATGGAAAATCGGGGATTCGGTGAACTTGGCGATCTCCGTGCAATGACGTCCGGTGCGGGATTCGTCAGGGTTGGTCGTGAAGCCGACCTGGTTGTTGCTGACGATGTGCAGCGTGCCGCCGACCTGGTAGCCTTTGAGTCCGGCCAAGTTGAGGGTCTCCATCACGATGCCTTGGCCCGCGAAGGCCGAGTCTCCGTGCAGCAGGATGGGCAGCGCCTTCGAGCGATCGGCTCCGCCTTGGAGGTCGACGAGCGCGCGGGTGCGTCCGAGGACGACCGGGTTGACGGCCTCGAGGTGGCTGGGGTTGTAGGCCAGCGTGATGCTGACTTCCTTGCCTTCGACGACGCGGGCGCCGGCGTAGCCGAGGTGGTACTTCACGTCGCCGTCGCCATGGGTGGTGTCGGGGATATGGTTTTCCGAGAAGCCAGCGAAGAGAACTTCCGCTTTCTTCCCGCAGACATTCACGAGGACGTTGAGGCGGCCGCGGTGAGCCATGCCGATGACGAGGTCCGTCACGCCGAGGCCCGGCGCGCGATGGATGACCTGGTCGAGCGCGGACAGCATGACTTCGCCGCCTTCGACGGAGAAACGCTTGGCGCCGACGAAAGTCTTGTGGAGGAATCGTTCGAACTGCTCGGCCTGAACAATCGAGCGGAGGAAGCGGCGGCGCGCGGCGGCGTCATAGGCCGGCCGGAGTCCGGTCGACTCGACGCGTTCTTGGAGCCAGCGTCGGCGTTCGCCGTCTTGTATGTGGCTGAATTCCACGCCGATCGGCGAACAGTAGATGGACTTCAGCTTCGCGATAATCTCGGCCAGAGGGAGCATCTTGCCACCCAGGAAATCCCCGGTGTGGAAGACGCGGTCAGCGGGTATGCCGTCGAGGCCGAGGGCTTTGTCGGTGAGTTCGAAGTGAGCAGTCGGTTCGGCAAGGGGGTTGATGCGCGCCTGCAGGTGTCCGATGCTCCGGTAGGCGTTGATGGCAGCGAGGACCTTCCATTGGGCTACAGCGTCGACGCCTCCGGCGGCGGGAGCGGCGCCTTTGGCGGGCTTGGGGGGCAGGCTCATGCCGAGCTCGAAGCCCTCGAAGAAGGCACGCCATTCAGCGTCCACTGAGGTAGGGTCCTTTGACCACTGTTCGTGATAAGAGGATACAAGGTCCGCATTCCAGCGGGTTCCGACGCTAAGATGTTTCATTTCTTTGCCTGTAAAAGGGAAGTAAATCCTAGACGATTGGAGCTGTGCATAACAAGCCAAGACCCAGTCAAAACAAGGCCGTCCCCTGCTTAAAATTGGCAGAGTTTGGGGGTTGTAACAGCAAAACGGGGCAGGTTTAATTCGGATCCGTCGATGTCGTCCCCACGTCCGGCCAATCGCTCCTACTCCACGGAAGCCCTGGAGAGGTGGTTTGTGTCCATACCCGAAGAATGGGAGTCTGCCTTCAAGGAGGCCGATCTTGTCGAAGGCCGCAGGCTTTATACCGAAGGTTTGGTAAGGCAGATTGAACTCAAACCTGAGAACGCCGAAGCGGTCACCCGCACCGAGACTCAGACCGTCCGGGCGGTGATCGAGATCAACGGCACGAAGCTCGAATGGCGCACCTCCTTGCCTGAGGAAGAAAACGGCGCCCCTTTCGCCGTGGCTTCCATCTATGAGATCGAAGAGCTGATCGCCGATGAGATTCCGGCCATTGACGAGTCGGCGGCCGCGGCCGCGCCTGAGGCGCCTAAGGAGCCTGAGCGCAAGGATGCTAACGCCCGTACCTCGCTGAAGTTGCAGGTCACCTTCGAGCTGTCTTCCGACGGGCTGAAGATTTCCGCCGCCTGGGCAGGGCGGGGTGGGCATGCGTGGAACTGCTTCGGCCCCGGTGCCATTCCTGGCGACGAGCTTTCCGACGAACAAAGGCAGACTCTTTTCCGTTTCAACACCGTGGCGCACCGCGCCGGCTTCGTCTACAGCAAGGCCACCGGCGCTTGGGCGATCGATAACATCGGCCGGATTGAGCGGTTCGTTCGCGAAGAGCTCAACGACTGGCGCAAGCGTTTCAAACTCATCGGCGAGGATTCCCTCAATATCTTCCGTAACGAGCAGTTGCAGGTGGCCGTCGATGCGGAAGCTGAGTCCGCCGCCGACGGCAAGTCCTTCAAACTCAACTGGCGCCTCAAGGCCGGCGGCCATCGCCTCCTGGCGGACGAGCAGAAGCTGTTGCTCAAGGCCGGTGGTCGTCCGGTCATCCTGCCTGGGAAGGGCGTCGTTGCCTACAACGCCGCGGTCGCAGATTTCTCAGAAGATTGGCGAGCCAAGGACGGCGAAGTGCCTCGCTACCTGTTGCTGTCCCTCTTCGATCATGCCGCGGTCGGTGCGCTGAAACTCAACGACGACCTTAAGGCCTGGAAGGATAAACTCCTTCAGGAGCCGATGCCGCCGGACAATCTCCCGGCCCACCTTCGTCCTTATCAGGCCAAGGGCGTCGCTTGGCTCGGACGGCTTTGCGAACTGGGCTCGCATCCGCTGCTGGCCGACGAGATGGGCCTCGGCAAGACCGTCCAGGTCCTCGCGTTGCTGGCTTCGCGACCCATCGGCGAACGCTCACTCATCGTCTGTCCTGCCAGCGTCATCCCGGTGTGGCTCGGCGAAATCAAACGCTTCCATCCCGAGATGAGCGCCGGGGCGGCCGTACTCACGGCCGACGACGATTTCGTCAAGAATCCTTCGGCGCGCCTCTGGATTTCCAGCTACACCCAGTTAAGGCGCCATGCTGACCTGCTCGCCAAGACCCGTTTCGGCTATGCGGTGCTCGATGAGGCGCAGGCGATCAAGAACCCTGAGTCTAAGACGACCCAGACCTGTGTCTCGCTGCAGGCTGACCACCGTATCGCCATCACCGGCACCCCGTTGGAGAACCGGCCGACTGATCTCTGGACTATATTCCGCTTCCTCATGCCCGGCCTGCTCGGCAAGCGCGCCAACTTCGAACGTATGATGCTGCGCGATCCTTCGATCGCCCTCGGTAAAGTGCGTCGCCAGGTTTCCCCGTTCATCCTCCGTCGCCTCAAGCGCCACGTCGCCGCCGACATCCCGCCGAAGATGGAGGTGGTCCTGCCTTGCCCGCTCACTCACGAGCAGCGTTCGCTGTACCAGCACCTCACCCAGGGGAGCGGCCTCTCGGGCGAACTCGCGTCGCTGCTCTCAAAGGATGCGACTTCGGTGCTTACTCTGCTCATGCGGCTTCGCCAGGTCTGCTGTGACCCAGGCCTACTTCCCGAGAACTCGCATTGTCCTTCGGCCCACTCGGGCAAGGTCACGCTACTGGTCTCCAAACTTTCTGAGATCGCCGCCAACGGCTCCAAGGCCGTCGTATTCTCGCAGTTCGTCTCGCTCATCGAACGCGTAAAGTCGGCGCTCGCCCGCGACCTGCCGTCGCTGCCGATCTACGAGCTTACCGGCGAGACCAAGGACCGCTCTGCTCCCGTCGAACAGTTCAAGGAGACCAAGGGTCCGGCCCTATTTCTTGCGTCGCTGAAGGCCGGCGGCACTGGCATTACGCTCAATACCGCCGAATACGTCTTCCTCATGGATCCGTGGTGGAATCCCGCCGTTGAGGCCCAGGCCGTTGATCGCGTGCACCGTATCGGTCAGAAAAACCCCGTCCTGATTTACCGCATGATCGCCCCGGGCACCGTCGAAGAGCGCATTGAAGAGCTGAAGCAGGAGAAGCGCGAACTGTTCTCGACCGTCGTCGGCGATATCCCGGACATGACCGACTGGACGCGCCACTTCTCTTCGTTGGACGCCCTTATCCGTCTCAGTGATTCGCCCGCCGCGGCGGCCTCTGCGGAAGCGGCACCGGAACGCGACGCCGAAGGCTAATCACTTAGCGATCAGGTCATATTCCTCGGCGCCAGTGACGGTCACTTCAGCGAACTGACCAATCGGGAGCTTCTTCGGCACCTTGACGATGCCATCGATCTCCATTGCGTCACCGACGCTGCGGGCGACGCCCGGGCTTTCGACGAGGACAAGGAGCTTGCGGCCCACAAACGCTTCGCCGCGCTGCTTGGAAAGACGCTGGAGGAGGAGCATGGCGCGCGCATGGCGGTCGGCCTTCACCTCATCGGAGAGATGGCCTTCCATCTTGGCTCCCTTGGTGCCTTCTTCCTTGGAATACTTGAACACGCCGACGCGGTCGAACTTGGTCTGCTCGAGGAAGGCCAGCAGTTCGGTGAAGTCTTCTTCGGTCTCGCCGGGGAAGCCGACGATGAACGTCGTGCGGATGACGAGCTCGGGGATACCAGCGCGCATACGGTTGATCAGGTCGCGGATATAAGCGCCGTCGGTCTCGCGCTGCATCGCGCCGAGCATCTTATCGGAGACGTGCTGGAGCGGGATGTCGACGTAGCGGACCACGTGTTTAGAATGGCCGATAGTCTCGATGAGCTCGTCGCTCCAGTGGGCCGGGTGGGTGTATAGCAGGCGAATCCAGAAATCCCCTTCAATCTGGTCTAACTCGCGGAGGAGCGAGGCGAGAGATTCGCCCTTGGAGGAGTCGACCTTGCTGCGCGGGTTCGGGCGGGCTTCCGTCCAGCGGTCCATGCCGAAGTAGGTCGTGTCCTGGGAGATCAGGTTGATCTCCTTCACGCCTTCGGCGATGAGCTGACGGGCTTCCTTGACGACGGATTCAACCGTGCGGCTGCGGTGGCGACCACGGATGCGAGGGATGATGCAGAAGGTGCAGGGGTGGTTGCAGCCTTCGGCAATCTTGATGTAGGCCGAGTGGCGTGGGGTCAGGCGGAAACGCGGCGTGTCGAAGTCGGGAATGAAGGTCGTCGTCTTGGCCAGGAACTCGGTCATACCGGCTTCGCCGCCCATGACCTTGTGGATGACTGGGACGATGTTAGTGACCTGATCGAGGCCGATGAAGGCATCGACCTTCGGCAGCTCGACGCGACCCTTGGCGCCTTCAACGACGGGCAGTGAGCCTTGGTAGCGCTGGGACATGCAGCCGGCGACGATGAGCTTCTGGCCTTTCTTGCGGGCGGTGGCTTTACCATCGCTCATCTCGTAGATGGCTTCGAGGGCTTCGTGTTTCGAGGCGTCGATGAACGAGCAGGTGTTGACGATGACCACATCAGCCTCTGAGGCGTCGGGGGTCATGGTCATGCCGGCCTTGGCGAGGTGGCCAATCATGATCTCGGAATCGATCAGGTTCTTGGCGCAGCCAAGGGAGACGAGGCCTACTTTTACGGACATGGCGGGATAAGGAGCAGAGACTGGGCGGAAAGCAACCCCAGGCGTCAGAGAGTCAGCCAGGCTTCGGCCGGAATCGCCTCGGGGCGGGCCAAACTGGTCAAACCGTAGCGGGGCAGGTCCGCCAGCCAGGCGGCCACATCCGCGGCGCCTGGGAAAAGTTTCTTGGCGGCGGAACCGACCTGTTTGCGCCGCTGGGTGAAGAGCATTCGGGCGACTTCGCGGGCACGCGGACTTAGGCGCTTGGCGTCAGGGCGACGACGAAGGACAAGCAGGCATGAATCGACCTTCGGCGGCGGATTAAACGACTGGGCGGGTACCGGGTGTACCTTGATCTTCTCGAACGCCAGGTGGACCTGAGCGGTCACCGCTGACCAGTGACCGGTGCCGACTTCGGCCGTGAGGCGTTCGGCGGCTTCGCGCTGGAGCATGAGTACCATCATCGAAGGATGCGGGCCGACGCAGATGCCATCCATCCACGGCGTCGAGATCGCGTACGGAAGGTTGGCGACGACCTTGAACGAGCCATCGGCCGGATCGACGAGGCCGGCGCGTGGAAAATCCACGGCGTCACCCTCCTTGAGGTGGAAGGTCTTCGGGAAACGAGGGAGCAGTGACTCCGTCAGGTGGAAGTGCATCGTGCGGTCAGCTTCGACCGCGTAGAGGTCGACGCCTGCGCAGAGCAGGGTGCGGGTAAGCGTACCTAGACCGGGTCCCACTTCGACGACCGTGTCGCCGGCCTTGACCTCGCCGAGTTCGAGGGACTTGCGGACGATGTTTCCGTCGATGAGGAAGTTCTGGCCGAGCCACTTCTTGGGCATGTGGGAGAGACGGGCCAGTAGGTCCCGTGTCTCGTTCGGTGAAAGAGGCCCGTCGTTCATGCGAACTGTAGCGCCTTCATGAGCGCAGCTGGATTCTGCTCACGCATGAGGGACTCGCCGACGAGCAACGCATGAGCGCCGGCGGCCCGCATGCGTGCGGCGTCTTCTGCCGTCTTGATTCCGCTCTCGGCGACCTTCAGGACGGACTTCGGCATATGAGGGATGACGCGTTCGGCGAACGACAGGTCGATCTGAAAGGTGGAAAGGTTGCGGTTGTTCACGCCGACCATGTCGGGGTCGTGGCGCAGGGCGCGCTCGAGCTCGGCTTCGTCGTGCACTTCGAACAAGGTGTCCAGTCCGGCGAGTTTGGCCGAACGGTGGATCGGAATGATTTCCTTGTCAGTCAGGCCGCGGACGATGATCAGGATGCAACGGGCGCCGGCTTGGGCGGCTTCGAGCACCTGATAGGGGTGCACCATGAAGTCCTTGCGGATGCAGGGGAGGGGGTGGGCCCAAGTGGGCTGGTCTTGGATGACTTGGACGAGGTCCTTGAGCTCGCCTTTGAAATATTTCGTCTCGGTGAGGACCGAGAGGCAGTCGGCGCCGGCCGCGGCGTACATCCGAGCCTGGGTCACGGCATCCACGCCTTCGCGGATCTGGCCGACGCTCGGCGAGGCCCTTTTCACCTCGGCGATGACGCTAAGCCGTCCTTGGACCTGCAAGGACTGGCGGAAGCCAGGTGTCTTGTGCTTCCCGGCGAAGGCCGCCAGTTCGGCGTCCGTGACGGCACGGGCGAACGGGGCGATTTCCCGGCGCTTGGCGTCCATGATTTCGGTCAGCTTGTCCACTGACCCTAAAGCAAGCGCTCCCTAGGCTTCTGGCAATCGTTTTGACTCTCTTCCTTCCTGCCTTCTGCATCGGGTCATGCCCGGCATTGACCTTCTGCTTGCGACCACCGCCCGACTCCGTGCTCCTGACGGTTGCCCTTGGGACCGTGAACAGACCCACCGCACCATCTGCGACTGCTTGGTCGAAGAAGTCGCCGAGCTGATCCAGGCCATCGATCGGAACGACGACGCCAATCTCCGCGAAGAACTCGGCGATTTGCTCTTTCATATCGCGATGCACGCGCAGATGGCTTCCGAGGCTGGCAAGTTCACTTTCGACGATGTCGCCCGCGAGGTGAACGAGAAGATGGTCCGTCGTCACCCGCATGTCTTCGGCGACGGCGTCAAGCTCGGTACGGCCGATGCGGTCGTGACGCAGTGGGAGCAGATTAAGCTAAAGGAGAAGGGCGCCAAGAAGCCCACGATCTTCAAAGAACTGCCGCCTTCACTCAACGCCATTCTGACCGCCCGCGAAGTCTGGAAGCAGGTCCGCAAGAAGCAGCTCGACGCCGGCGCGACGGTCGACGTCGCCCAGGTCGACGAGCTCTCGAGGGGGCTAACCGAAGAGGACGCCGGGCGGAAGTTGTTCGAGCTGATCGCCGCTTGCCGTGATGCTGGCATCGACCCTGATTCCGCCCTGCGCCGACGGACGTCCATGGTCGTCGCCGAAGCCGAGCTTCGCGCCCCTCAAGGCTGAGCATGGAGCAGGACGGCCAGCCACTCACCGTGCACGTCGGCGGACGCCCCGTGCTTGTCTGGCCGCATGTCTCCGCTCGTACCACCCGCGTTCGGCTTTCGGTGAAGCCAGGGCCTAAGGTCGTCCTCACCTATCCGCCACACGCCACGCATGCCTCCGCGCTGGCTTTCCTGCGCGACAACCTTCCTTGGTTGGAGCGTGTGCTGGCCAAGTCCCGTACCGTCCAGCCTTCGCTCGCCTCTCATCTGCGTAAGTTTCCCTGGGTTACCTTGGATGACCGCCTACTGGCGATTGAGATGGAGCAGGGCACGCGTGGTTCCATTCGCATTTCTAAAACCGAGGACAAGGTCAACCTTGTCATGCCGTCGGCAGATCCGGAGGCAGGAGCAGTCCGCGTTATCCGTCGCCTAGCCGAGACCGGTCTGGGCTTGGCCGTCGACCGTCTGAGCAGCAAGGTCGGCGTGACCGTCGAGCAGGTCAGTGTGCGCGATCAGACGACCCGCTGGGGGTCATGCTCAACCGCTGGAACGCTTTCGCTGAACTGGCGATTGATCCTGCTCCCTCCGATGTTGCACGACCACGTCATCTTGCATGAACTCTCCCATCGTCGTCATATGGATCATTCCGACCGCTTCTGGAACCAGTTAGCCGCTTGGGATCCGGATTGGAAGAAGCATGACCGCGAGCTGACCAAGCGCTGGAATGTCATCATGGACCTTGGACGATGAGTCAGCGCGAAGTCGGACAATCACCGGATGAGATTTTTGACGTCGTGAACGAAAGCGATGTTGTCATCGGTCGTGAGTTTCGCCGTGAAATCCACAGGCGAGGCCTGATTCATCGAGCGATTCATATCTTCTGGCTGCGTGGCGACGGCCGGCTATGCCTTCAGCGACGTTCCTACGCCAAGGATAATTGCCCTGGGTTACTTAGTTCCTCTTGCGCCGGCCATGTCGATTCGGGCGAGACTTATCTGGGTGCGGCCGTTAGGGAGTTGCGCGAGGAACTAGGCGTGGACGTATCTCCCACGGCTTTGCTTGAGGTCGATTACGCCCCTTGGCACGCCGAGCTCGGTAACGAATTCGTGCGCTCCTATGTGCTCTGCGGAGACCACGCGACCACTCTTGCGGCTTTCGAGGTGGATTCGATCCTGTGGCGTACGCCGGACGAGACGGAAACATGGGCCGGTTCGGCCCCTGAGTTGTTCGCCACCCCGTTGGCGCATCTGCTCCGGAGGTCCGGAGTACGTCGCGCGCTGGGGCTGTCTGCGTAATTGTTTGAACTGCCCGCCGGGAGGTGAGATAGAGGGGTGTGTCTGAAGCCCCCCGAGATCCTGCCGATGCGCCTGCCGTGGTACCGTGGTATCATTGGGCCTGGGTTGTCCCGGTGGCTTTGTTTCTTCGTCTGTGGCTGGCGACGCTTCGTTTCCGCTGCAATGTCGATCGCATTGACGACTCCGAGGGGCCAGTGGTCCTTTTGCTCTGGCACGACAAACTTTTCGTCTCCTCGTGGATTGCGAACCGCTACTTCTCGCGTCCGGCGACGGCGCTCATCAGTACCAGCAAGGATGGTGCCTGGCTGGTCGCCTTCTTCAAATTCATGGGCGTCACTGCCGTTCGTGGCTCCTCAAGTCGCCGAGGTGCCGCCGCCTTGATCACCCTTACGCGCTCGATGCGCGCTGGCAATCATGCTGGCATCACGCCCGATGGACCCAAGGGCCCTGCGCTCGAATTCAAGGCCGGCGCCGTTTCGCTCGCTCGCCTGACACGCTGTCCCTTCGTCGTGATGGGGATACGTTATCACTCATGCTGGCGGATGCGGAGCTGGGATCGGTTCGCTATGCCGGTGCCATTCTCCCGAGTCGACGTGACGCTGCTGCGTGAGCCTACGCCGACAGAAGGCGAAGCCGATGACGCAATCACTGCCCGCTTGCAGGCGCGATTGAACGAGACTTCGACCGGTCCGGCGTAAGCGTCTAGGCCTTGCCCAGGAGCTTCTCGGCGTACTTGGCCAGCAGGTCCGATTCCAGATTGACCCGATCGCCGGCCTTGCGGCCGGATAGGTTGGTCACTTCGAGCGTGTGAGGGATGATCCAGATGCGGAACCCGCCGGGAATCATATCCGCGACGGTTAGGGACATGCCATCGATGGCTACGCAGCCCTTACGGACGACGTGACGGAGGAAGGTGTCAGACGCCTTGATATCCAGACGCCAGTCGGCGCCGTCCTGTCCGAAGGCGAGAATCTCACCGCATCCGTCGATATGTCCGGTCACGAAATGGCCTCCCATGCGGTCGGTCGGCAGGAGGCTGGGCTCGATATTGACGACTGACCCTGGGCGGAGATCGCCGAGGTTCGTCAGGCGAAGCGTCTCGGCGAGGAGGTCGAAGCTGGCTTGTTGCCCCTGAGGGTCGACGACCGTGAGGCAGCAACCGTTGGTCGCGATGCTATCGCCCGGCTTAGTCTCGGCGAGGAGGGGGTGGGCGAGGGTCAGGCGGGCGCCGTCCTTCTCGCGGGGGGAGATGGCGACGACTTTGGCGGCTCCCTGGACTAACCCTGTGAACATCGGGAAATAAAAAGGGGCCTTGGTAGGCCCCGGAGGTCTTAGTTTTGCTTGCCGTCTTGGGCTCGCTTGGCGCGCTCTTCGGCTTCGAGCTTGGCGCGGACGGCCGCACGTTCTTCTTCTTCGATTTGCTTAAGGCGGAGTTTCTTGCGTTCGTCTTCTTCGACGGCGCTACGTACTTCGTCTTCGACTTCCTCGGAAGCCTTCTTGAACTCGCGCTTGGCCTTGCCTAGACCGCGGGCGAGCTCAGGGAGCTTGGAGCCGCCGAAAAGGAGGACGACCACGACGAGGATGATCAGGGCGGTTTCGCCGTTGAGGAATGCGAGGGGGAGGTGCATGGTCTGAGAGGATTGGTGTGGATAAGTCCCGAAAGGTAAACCAATAATCACAAGGCCTCTCGCTCATGTCAACCCATGTCTCCCATCGTGATGTCTGGTACACTGGCCACGTCCAAGGGGTCGGTTTTCGTGCCCAAGTCCTCGGTTTGGCCCGTGGTTATGACGTGACGGGATATATCCAGAACCTGTCCGACGGACGGGTCTATCTGCATGCCGAGGGCGACGAAGGCGAAGTCGAAGCCTTTACCGACCAGATCGCTAAGTCCCTCGACGGACATATCCGCGGCGAGGAGATCAAGACTTTCACTGGCTTGCGCACCTGTCGCGAGTTCGCCATCCGCCGATGAGTTCCGCCATCTCCGTCCGGCACCTGACTAAAGATTTCCGCATCGGTATTCGCGGACTTAAGCTTCGTGCCGTTGACGACCTTTCTCTCGAGATTCCCCGCGGACAGGTTTATGGCCTGCTTGGCCCTAACGGCTGCGGCAAGAGTACCACGCTTAAGATCGTGCTCGGACTCGTCTCCGCCACCGCTGGGGAGATTAGCATCCTCGGCCATCCATCGGCTACGAGCGCCGCCCGTCGCCGCACGGGGTTCCTGCCCGAGGCGCCTTATTTTCATAAGTTCCTTACAGGCCGCGAACTCGTGCGCTACTGCGCGCAATTGAGTGGGGTCGCCGCCGACTCTGTAGGCGCGGCCGTCGAAGATGCACTGGGGCTGGCCGCCATGACTGAGGCCGCCGACCGTCCAATCGGCACCTACTCCAAGGGTATGTTGCAGCGCATCGGCTTCGCTCAGGCCGTGGTGCACGACCCGGAGCTTGTAATCCTCGATGAGCCCACCGCCGGAGTCGACCCGGTCGGTTCCGCGGCCATCGGCCGCATGATCCATACGATGCGAGACAAAGGGAAGACCATCGTCCTTTGTTCGCACCTTCTTGGCCAGGTCGAACAGGTCTGCGATCGCGTGGCCATTATGGACCGGGGTAAACTCGTCCTCGAAGGCGCCGTGGATGACGTCCTAGCGCGGCGTGACCGGCATGTGATGACGGTCGAGGCGATGACACCCGCCGCGCGTGACGCCGCCGAGGCCGCACTCGCAGCCCATGGCGCCAAGGTCACCTCGGTGACTCATCCCCGCCGATCCTTGGAAGACCTCTTCCGCGAACTCGTCACCGGCAGCCGCGATGCCTAACATGAAAGCTTCCCTCCAGCGCACCCTGTGGATCTCCCGGGTCACCTTCCTTGAGGCCGTCCGTCAGCGCTTCTTCGCCTTCCTCTTGGTGCTCAGCGCCGCCATGGTATTGTCCTCGGTCTCCTTCCGGGTCTTTGATTTCGGGCATGGCGAGCTCAAGTTCATCGCCGACTTCGGCTTTGGCGGCATGTTCTTCTTCGGGTCCGTGCTGGCGGTTGTCATGACCGCCCAGTTGTTCTTCAGCGAGATGGATAACAAGACCGCGCTGACCTTGCTCGCCAAGCCGCTGAGTCGTACCGAGTTCCTGCTGGGCAAGTTTTGCGGTGCCTGGGCGGTGCTGGGCGTGTTCGTCATCGTGCTTGCTTCGCTGCTCGGTCTGGTGCTCTGGGCCCGTGAGGCCGAGCTGATCGCCCTGGCGGAGCAATCCGGAAAGATTCCGGCGACGTTCAGCGCGGCCGGTCTGGCCGAGTTCGTCCTGCTGCAGTGGCTTCGTCTCGGGGTGGTCACGGCCATCGTGCTGGCGATCTCCGCGCTGGCCCGGACTTTCCTCTTCGCGGTCGTGGTGGGTTCGCTCGCGGTCGTCGCTGGTCAGTTGCAATGGATCGCCCAGGATGCGGTGCTCAAGCCCTCTGACTCATTGCTTTACGAGGGTTTCCTCTGGGTGAGCTGCCGCCTCATTCCGAATCTCCAGCAGTTCAACATCGGCGACGCGTTGGTGCTTGGCTCCGCCGGGGTCGCCCCGGGTGCCGTGGCCGAGGTCGCCCTGTCTGGTCTTTTATACGTGACCGCTTATCTCTGCGTGGGGTCCCTGGTCTTCCGTCGGAGGGAAATCTGATGCGTAGGTTCTCTCCTTGGATCTTCGCCTTCGTCTTTATCGCCGGTGCCGGCGTCTATGCGGAGACTTCTTGGCGCAGCGTCCGCCCGAGCATTCCTGAGATTGGCCGGAAGGATCTCGAGCCCACGCTGGGCCAAGGTGTGCTGCTTGGGGTGCTCGGAGGTCTGCGTACGGTGGTGGCGGATCTTACCTGGATTCGGAGCTACGTGCTCTGGGAGCAAAGGGACCGCGCTGGGTGCGAAGCGTTGATGCGTGCGGCCTGTGCTTTAGATCCATACTCCCGATATTTTTGGGAGCACACGGGCTATGTCGTCGGCTATGACCTGGCACACTGGGAGATTCGTCGTCGAGGGGGTTACGGCAAGGTTCCTGCCGAAGTTCAGGAGCGTCTCTTCAAGGGCTACGCGCTGCGAGGGGTCGATATCTTCGAAGAAGGCCTCTCACGTAGCAAGGTGACCACCCCTTTGCTGCTCTGCGCGGCACAGCTTGCTGAAATCAAGCTGAAGGACCACAAGTTGGCCGCACGATACTACCAGAAGGCCGCCGAGGCTCCGGACGCCCCTTGGTACGCTGCTCGTATCTGTTCGCAGGTGATGTGGGATGATGGTCGTCAACTGGAAGCCTATCGCTGGTTTAGAGCATATTGGACGTCCCGCATGTTGCCTAAGGAGGATGGGTTTCCCGACGACCTTAGGCAGCTTCGTATGATGGAGGGAGTCCTGCGTCTAAGTCCGGAGGACAGGATCCCGCGTCCATCTTGGGAGAAGTAATCAGAAAGGCTCGTCCGACTTCTTCTCCGCCGGCGCACCCTTGGGGGCGCGAGGCTTGCGGGGAGGGAATTCGAACCACCAGCCCTTCTGCTTGTCGGCGACAAGGAAGGCTTCGAAAGTGCGCTTGGTGCGATTGGAGACGAACTTCTTAAGCCCGGTCTTGCCCTCGTTGAGGAGTCGGCGGACGTCGTCAGCCGAGATCGGTGACTTGAGCATCTCGGAGTTGAGGCTGAAAGTCTTCTTCGCACCGGCCTCCTGAGCCTTGTGTGGGCAGACGCGGTAACCCGCGGTCGGGGTATGCTGGACAGGGAGGCCGCTGACAGGGCAGGGGCCGAGGACCGCCCATTCGGCGTCAAAGGCATCTGGGTTGCCGTCTGCGCCTTCGCGAGGCGGGAAGTAGAGCACGGCCTTGAGCTTACCGCTCGGGGCCTTGGGCTTGGTCTTGCGGGGGGCTTTGACCGGCTTGGCTTCTTCGCCTTCGGCGACAGGGGCAGGGGCGGTCTCGGTCTTCTCTTCGGTGCCGCGAGGTTTAATCGTGTCTGGGTCGACGAGGTCGATGTAGCCCGTGAAGTTCTTGCCCGACTTCATTGAGCGGAAGTCGGAGAAGGGACCGATGCGGCGCTTCTCGATGAGTTCAGCGACCTCGGGCGGAGTAATCGTGTGGCCGTTCATGCCGACATAGATTGTCAGCTTCGGGCGGTCCGTGGTGCCGACAGTATCCTGGGAGAAGTATTTCTCGCCGTCGGTCTGCAGCGGTTTGCCGTCGGTCGGAGAGAGGACCTGCGGGGACAGTTCGAGCGAAGGAGGCTTCACGGCGCCTTTTTTCACGATGATTTCAAGGAGCTCCTTGATCTCTTTCATGAATTCACGCGGCCCCATCTTGCCGTGCTCGATCTGCTTGAGCTTGTATTCCCACTCACCGGTCATCTGCGGTTCCGTGAAGACGCCCATTTCCTTGGCGTGCAGGAACTGGTGGAGTTGGAAGGCCTTGGCGAGGGGGACGAGTTCCTTACCCTGACGTTCGATGTAAGTCTTCGAAAGGAGTTCTTCGATCGTGGCAGCGCGGGTCGCGGGCGTGCCGAGACCGCGTTCCTTCATTGCTTCGGCGAGGGCTTCGTCGTCGACGAGCTTGCCGGCATTTTCCATCGCTCCGAGGAGCGAGGCTTCGTTGTAGCGGGCCGGCGGCTTGGTCGCGTCTTCCTTGACGTCGACGCCGTGGACCTTGGCCTTGGCGGGAGAACCGTCGCCGGAAGAGAGGGCGGGGAGGCTCGCGGAGCCTTCCTTGTCCTTGTCTTCTTCGGCTTCGGCTTCTTGACCCCAGACGGCGCGCCAACCAGCGACGACGAGCACCTTGCCCGTCGTGCGGAAATTATGTTCACCGACGAGGGTCGTGCGGACGGTCTCCTCGAACTCGGCCATCGGGAAAAAGACGGCGACGAAGCGACGGACGACGAGGTCGTAGATCTTCTGCTCGACGTCGGTCAGGCCGTGCGGGACGGTGCCGGTCGGGATGATGGCGAAGTGATCGCTGACCTTCTTGTTGTCGAAGACGCGGCGGCCGGCGGAATCGACCCAGCCGCTCCGGAGCGCTTCCTTGGCGAAGACGCCGGCGGGGTGGGCGCCTTCGAGCGACTGGAGCGCCGCCTTGGCGTTGGGGAGATAGTCTTCCGGAAGGTATTGGGAGTCGGTGCGAGGATAGGTGAGCGCCTTGTGCTTCTCGTAAAGGGCCTGGGCGACGCCGAGGGTGGTCTTGGCCGAGAAGCCGAAGCGACGGTTACCTTCGCGCTGGAGGGTCGTGAGATCGAAGAGACGAGGGGCGCTTTCCTTCTTCGGTTTGCGTTCGTCGGTGACGATGCCGGTGCCGATCTTGATCGACTCATCGGCCACCTTGCGGGCCTGGGCTTCGTCGTAGAAGCGTTCAGCTTCCTTGCGGTCGGTGACGCCGGGGACCTGGGCGGCGCCACGGTATCCGCCATTGGAGATGCCGAAGTCGCCTTCGATCTTCCAGAAGGTCTTCGGAACAAAATTACGGATCTCCAGCTCGCGCTTCACGATGAGCATGAGCGTGGGGGTCTGGACGCGGCCGACGGAGAAGACTTCGCGTTTCGCGCCACCGATGATGATAGTCGAGAAGCGGCTGGCCGTCATACCCACGAGCCAGTCGGCTTGGGAGCGGCAGATCGCCGCATCTAGCAGGCCTTGCTTGGCGGAAGCGGGCAGCAGGTGGTCGAAAGCTTCGGCGATGGCCGAGTTGGTCATGCTCGCCAGCCAGAGGCGCTGGCAGGGTAGCTTGCACTTCGCGAGCTGGTAGACGTAGTGGAAAATCAGTTCGCCTTCGCGACCGGCGTCGCAGGCATTGACGACCGTGCCGACGTCGGGACGGTTGAGGAGCTTCTTCAGCAGCTTATAGCGGTCACCGTTATTACGCTCGCTGATGACGGCCTTGAGGATGTCAGGGCTGGCGGTGCCGTCGAACTTGACCGGATCGATCGGGAGGTCCTTGAGCGTCCAGCGCTTGAACTTCGGATCGATGTCATCCGGATCCACGAGGCGTACCACGTGGCCGATGGAAGAACTAATCACCCACTTATCGTTCTCGAAGTAGTCGCTGGTGGCCTTGGGCACCTTGAGGACCTTGGCCAGGTCGGTCGCCACCGAGGGCTTCTCGGCAATGACTAGGATCTTGGAGCCGGCGGGGGCGGAAACTTCGTCGGACGACTTAGATGATTTCTTGCGCATGCGTAGGATGATAACCGATGGTCAAATCCGGTTACATTCCCTGCTCGGCGAAGGAATCGTCAAGGGCGGCGATCAGCGTGGAAATCGTGGCGTCGGTCTCATCTCCCATGTTCGAGATGCGGAAGGTCTTGCCCTTCAGCTTGCCGTAGCCGCCGTCGATGACGAGCTTGTGGCGGGATTTGAGGGTCTTGTTCAGGCGCTCGAGGTCGGCGTTGCGATCGTTCTTAAAGCAATTGAGACCACGGGTACCGAACTGGACTTCTGGCAGGAGCGAGAAGCCCTTGGCGAGGCCCCAGGCACGCATGCGATCGTTGAGGCGGATATGGCGGGCGTAACGGTTGTCCAGGCCTTCGGCTTCGACTTCGAGCAGGCGCTGCTGGAGGCCATAGAAGAGCGAGATGCAGGGGGTCGAAGGGGTCATGCCTTTGACGTGGTTGTCGTGAAACTCGATTAGGTCGAAGTAGTAGCCGCGGTCCGGCGACTGCTTGGCGCGTTCACGGGCACGCTCGCTGACGGCGAAGATCGCCAGGCCGGGGGGCAGGGCGAGGGCCTTCTGCGAACCGGTGAGGAAGATGTCGACGCCGAGCTCGTCCTTCTTGATCGGGATGGTCGAGAAGGAGCTGACGGTGTCGGCGATCGAGATCACGTCGGGGAACTCGCGGACCACGGCCATGATGTCGGCGATGGGCGAGAGGGTGCCGGTGGAGGTCTCGGAGTGGATGAAGGTGATGCAGTCGAACTTGCCGGTGGCGAGGGCCTTGCGGACCGCTTCGGGGTCGACGGGCTTACCCCAGTCGAACTGGAGGGCTTCGGCGTACTTGCCGCAACGCTTGGCGACGTCGTTCCACTTGTCGGAGAACGCGCCGTTCATGCAGTTAAGCACGCCTTTGCGGCAGACGTTACGGAGGGCGCCTTCCATCACGCCCCAGGCCGAGCTGGTGGAGAGGTAGACCGGGTCCTGGGTATAGAACATGGCCTGAAGGCGAGGCTGCATGTCGTTGTAAAGTTTAACGAAGTCGCCCGAGCGGTGGCCGACCATGGGTTTTCCCATGGCTTGGACAATCGAATCGGAGACGGTTAGGGGGCCGGGTATATATAGACGATAGCTCATCGTTGGAAGGTGGTCAGGAGGGAGGTGGGGACTTCGGGGTTCTCGAGGCGGACGATGCGACGGTTACCCTCGGCGAGGGTGGCGGTCCGGGGTTTCCAGGACGAGGCGGCAGATTCTTCGACCTGGGTGAAGGACATGATGACGAGGAGGTCGCCGGGCTTGCCCAAGTGGGCCGTGGCGCCATTAAGGCAGACTTCGCGGGTGCCGGCAGGGGCTGGGATGGCGTAGGTCTCAAAGCGCTCTCCGTTGGCCAGGTTACCGATGAGGATCTTCTCATAAGGCAGCATGCCGACGAGGGCCATGAGCTCCCGATCGATGGCCAAGGAGCCCTCGTAATCGAGCCGGGCCGCGGTGACCTCGGCTCGGAGAAGTTTGGTGCGCAACAGGTGTACGAGCATGGCGCTGGGTCGTCCTTCTCAATCGGGATGGTTGCCTTCGTCAAACAACTTTGCATCAATTCGTCCATGGCCGCCAAGCATCGAGGGTTCTTT
>CANCHK010000007.1 GCA_947377865.1 Opitutia bacterium
TCGATGATGTCGAAGTTCGACGAATCGATCATGAACGGCACCTTGGCGATGTCCGGCTCCGTCGCCGCCATGTTCAGGAACTTCGTCATCGCCGCGGCGCCATCGAGGAGGCCCGCGTCGAAATTGATGTCGATGACCGTGGCGCCCGCTTCGATCTGCTGCTTCGCGACGCGCAGGGCGGAGCGGTAATCATCGCGCTCGATATGGCCCTTGAAGATCTTGGAGCCGGCGACGTTGGTACGCTCGCCGACGTTCACGAAGGTGCCGGGGCCGCCGACGATGTTGAGCGGCTCGAGGCCGGAAAGCTTGAGCGCGGGCTGGACCGCGCCGGGGATGCGGGGCGGGTATTTCTCCGTGCGGCGACGGATCGCGGCGATGTGGCCGGGCGTGGTGCCGCAGCAACCGCCGACGATGTTGACCAGTCCGTCGCGGGCGAAGGTCTCGAGGATGGCGGCGGTGTCTTCGGGGCCTTCGGGGAAGCCCGTCGGCGAAAGTGGATTAGGGAGGCCGGCGTTCGGGTAGCAGGAGACGAAGATGTCGGCCTTCTTCGCCAGCTCGGCGATGTGCGGGCGCATCTGCTCGCCGCCGAGGGCGCAGTTCATGCCGATGCTGATCGGCTGGGCGTGGCGGACGGAGTTCCAGAAGGATTCGGTCGTCTGGCCGGTGAGCGTGCGGCCGGAGGCGTCGGTGATCGTGCCGGAGATCATCACCGGGATCCGGCAGCCGCGGGCCTCGAAGGCCTCGTCGATCGCGAAGAGGGCGGCCTTGAGGACGAGCGTGTCGAAGACCGTCTCGCAGAGGAGGAGGTCCGCGCCGGCGTCGATCAGGGCGTCGACCTGTTCGCGGTAGGCGTCGCGCACCTGGAGGAACGTCACGTCGCGCTTGGCGGAGTCGTTGACGTCGCGGGACATCGACAGCGTCTTGTTCGTCGGGCCGATGGCGCCGGCGACGAAGGCGTCCTTGCCGGGGTTGGCGGCCTTGAAGGCGTCGACGGCCTCGCGGGCGACCTTGACGGCCTCGGTGTTCAGTTCGCGGACGAGGTGCGTCATCGCGTAGTCTTCCATCGCGATGGACGTGCCGTTGAAGGTGTTCGTCTCGAGGATGTCCGCGCCGGCGTCGAGGTAGGCGCGGTGGATGTCGCGGACGACGGCCGGCTTGGTGATGACCAGGAGGTCGTTGTTGCCCTTGAGCTGGCCGGGGTGGTCCTTGAAGCGGTCGTCGCGGTAGTCCTGCTCCTGCAGCTTGAGCTGTTGGATCATGGTGCCCATCGCGCCGTCGAGGTAGACGATGCGTTGGCGCAGGAGGGCCTCAAGGCGCTCGCCGGCCGGGTTCAATGGGAGTCTCTGACGGGACATCGCCTTTACCGTGCGGGTTGCCGTCCACGGGTCAAGGCACGGGGCAGGCCTATTGTGTCATCCCGGGCATGTCCGGCTTCTTGCAGCGCAGGAGGTCCTGGCTGCGGTAGAGGACGATGCGTTTGCCTTCGAATTTCTCGTCGTTCCAGAGCAGGGGGCGGAGTTCGAAGCTGAACACGGGGTTCAGGTTGGACTTCGCGGCCTCCTCGGCGGGGTCGCCGCCCTGCCAGTAGAGGATGCCGTTGGGCAGGGAATGCTTGGCGCCCTTGCAGAGGAGTTGGCGGGTATTATGGACGAACGTGCGGAGGTCCGCCACGGCGCGACCGGTGACGAAGTCGTGCTCGTGGTTCATCGTCTCGGCGCGGGCGTTTTTGACGTCGACGTTCTTGAGGCCGAGGCGCTCGGCGATGTCGGTGACGACCGTGATCTTCTTGCCGACGGAGTCGACGAGGGTGAAGCGGGCCTTCGGGTAGAGCACGGCGAGGATGAGGCCGGGGAATCCGCCTCCGGTGCCGACGTCCATGACGCGGCAGCCGTCCATGAGCTTGAGGAATTTCACCGCTGCGACGCACGGGGCGTAGTGATGACGCTCGAGGTTCTCGATGTCCTTGCGCGAGACCAGGTTGATCTTCTCGTTCCATTCGCGGTGGAGCGCGGCCATGGCGGTCAGCTGCTCCCACTGGGCGGGTGTGACTTCCGGAAAGAGGGGAACGAGGGACTGCATGCGAGGGCGCCAGCGTGTCCCGAGGTTGCTCTGAGGCAAGGACGCCTTTGACCCGCGCACTTTGCTGTTTCCTTCGGCCGGGACTTGGCCAAACCTAGCCGTCCCATGTTCCACCACATCGTCTTCTTCTACCTGAAAAAGGACATCACCGCCGCCCAGCGCGCCGAGTTCGAGACCAAGCTCCGCGGCCTGCTCGCCATCAAGAGCATCCACAGCGGCTACGTCGGCATTCCCAGCACCCACGCCGTCCGCCCGATCATCGACACCTCCTACGATTTCGCCGAGTTCTTCGTGTTCAAGAACCATGCCGACCATGATGCCTACCAGATCGACCCGATCCACCAGGCCTTCATCGCCGACTGCAAGGCCTACTGGGACTCCGTCAAGATCTACGACTTCGAATAAGCCCACCGGCTCATCGACGAATCAGGCGCCGCCCCCCTGGCGCCTTTTTTGCGTCCGCAGGGTAGGGATGCGATGACATCGCATCCGTCAGCGCGTATAGGTCCGTTTGGCTTGAACTCTCTCGTGGGCGTGCCCCTATCGAACTATGCGTGCCGCATTCGCCATCCTCCTTGTGTTGCTCTGCGTAGCTTGCCGGGCGGCGTCTGCATTGCCTGAGGTCGACCTTGCGCCGACGTTGCGGCCTTCGGCGATGGTCTCCGCAGGTGAGGATGGTGTCCTAATCCGCGGGAATACGCCGCTCGCCGAAGGAGCCAAGGTTCGTCTGCGCGTGACGACCTCGCAGGGCACGACGCATGAGGCGACGACCACAGCTCAGGCAGGCGTGTTCGCCGCCCGCTTTCCGGCAGATTTCAAACCGCCGGCAAAGCTGGCGCCCACGGTGCTCTACGTCGATGCCACGGGCGCAGCCAAGTTCGGCGGACCGCAGGCCAAGCTCAGCCAATCTGAAATTACCCTATTCGTCTCCGTCGGCGGAATTCGGCCTGAGCTGCCGTTCGTGTTCACCGATGACTTCATCGATACTCAGGGCAAGAAGGACGCCGAGTCCGCCCAGTGGAGCCGAAACCGGACCCTGGCCAATCTTTTCATGCGCAGCCGAGGCGCGGCCATGATGCGCATCCAGCAGCCTGCCTTCGACCTCGCAGTGCCGGCGGATTGGCAGTGGTTCCAGCAGTCGGCCACGCTCTACGATTTCGAACACCGGGATCGCGACTGGTCTTCGCCCTTGGGCAACCGAATCTCTGCAGGTTTTTGGAATGCGGTCTGGCCGCGCTGGTTCAATCCCACGAACGACCATCCGTGGGATGGCGACGCCGCTCATAAGACCCAAGCCAATTACCGTCCGTACACCTTCACCAACGACCCCGCCGACCTCATCGTGCTCCATCGGCTGAACGGCCGCAGTACCCTCGGAGTGGTCGATGGAGTGACCCGCAACCTGCTCGCATCCCAGCATCGTGGGACGGAGAATTTCGCGCTGCGCGAGGCTTCCGGCCAGCAGGAGACCTACACGGCAGGTGCTTTCAGGTACGGCATGTTCAACAGCGGCGAATGGCTGACGGAAGGAAAGGGCTGGTTCGCCGATCCGAAACACCGGGACTTTGTCCGCGGCGGCGTGTTGAACGGCAGGGCCGTATGGGCGCTCGGCGAGACGTTGAAGGCCGCGCCTAATGGCTTGTCCGCGGCGGAACTGCGCGAGGCAATCTCCCTGACGGCGAAATTCTGCCTGCGGGACGCCTTGCCGCTTAAGTACGCCTATCGCACGCCCGCCGGAAAGGTCATCTGGAACCGCACCGATGGTGAGCACGCTTACCTGCTCATGGGTCTGCTGGCGGCGTATCAAGCCGATCCAGGCATGAAGATCGAGGTGGGCGCCGGTGAGTCCGTCGCTTTACGCGACCTTTGCGCCGACGCCCTCGATGGCCTCGCGGAGATTGTCGGCGTCGACGGCACCTGGTCCCGCTACGGCAACTCCAACGCGGTGAACATCATCGCTCTCGCCGATGGAGCGCGGTTGCTGAAGGACCATGCCCGCTCGGCGGTATGGCGGAAGGCTGCTGTGCGTGCGGCGGATATCTGGCTCGCCCTGAAATTCAGGCCGGAAGAGAAACGGGATGGCTCGCCCCTTTTCTCGAGCCGTGCTTCACCCGGTGGCGACATGACATGCGTCATGGCCAAGAAGCAACTACCGCAGGTGTCGCTTTATATGAACGGCCATTGGCTGCATGCCATGGCGGCGATGCACGCATTGACGGGCGAGGCCAGGTATAAGGAGCGCGGCGAACGCCTCCTCGGCTATCTCTGCGGCGACAACCCGCTGCGGATCCGGCTGATCAACGAGCTGGGCGCCGTCTGTAATAACGTCGCCGACTCGGATGGAGACGGTCAGGACGACCAGATTTTTTGGAACGGCTACCCGGAGTCCACAGCCTTCGTGCAGATCGGACTGCTGCATTGGCTTGACGGACGATAAGGGCTTCTGCGTCGCGTCGTCCGAGCCCGATCAATCGTTCAAGGCCCGGCGTTCGGCGAGCGGCCGTCGCTCGATGACGTCGACGTCGATTTCGCCGAAACGGTCCTTGAGACGGATGAGCGGGTCGAGGTGCGCCGCATAATTCCAGCTCAGGCACTCGAGCACGCCGCGCCGACGGGGTATGGTGACGGAGAAGGCTTCGAGCTGCAGTCCGCGCGGCTTGCCGGGGTAGAGCGTGCCGTCCCAGTTGAGGGCCTGCTTGGTGTTATGAACTAACAACTTGGCGACATCGAGGAAATGCGCGTCGCCGGTGAAGAGATAGAGCCGGTAATAGTCGAACGCGGAGAAAGCCAACCCGAGGTCCGCGCCCGACTGGCCGGTGGCTATCAGGGTCTGTCCCACGATGCTTCGATCGGGCGGAAAGGCGTTGGGTCCTCCGGGCACAGGGGGCACCTCATAGGCGTACATCCATGTCTCCGCATAGCGCGCGGCCTGGAGTGCGGCGTCCAGCCACCTGGTTTCCTTGGTCAGGTCTCGCAAGGCGAGGAAGGCGGCCAGCGCTTCCTGTCCTGATTCCCGATCCAAGGTGACCGGGTTATCGATGACGCTGCCAGCGTAGTGGTAGTCGTCGTGGACATGCCGCAGGCAGTATTCACCCGCGCGAATCGCCGCTTGGCGGTAGCGTTCGTCCTGCGTCGCCTGGCTTAGCAGCACGAGGAACCGGATCGCATTCGCCGTCGTCGCCTTGCTGGACTCGGTCGGAGTCCTTCGTCCGCCCGAAGACTCGAGGCCGTAGGCGAGGTAATAGCTGCCGTCGGTATTCTGGTTCGCCGCCAACCAGTCGCCGAATTTGCGGCAGGCGTCCAGCCACTTGGGTTTGTCGCGCCCACTGGCGCGTATCTTCATCCAGGCGGCGAGCATCCCTTCCATGCCGGTGGCGGCGACGCGGAGCGCGGTGCCGCCATGCTTGTTGTCCGAGGTTCTCCAACGGCCGCGAACCTTTGGGTCGCGGGAGGGATCATACCATGTCCGGGGAAGGCCGTCGGACCGCTGGCACTCGTCGGCCCAGAAGTCCACGATGGCTTCGCCTTTGCCTAGCCAGTCCTGGCGATTTTGCTCGATGCCTTCATGGAGCAGGAAGAAGGCGTTGGGCAGTTGCCGGCCGATGAAGCCCATCTGGTAGTTGTATGCCCTGGCCTGGCCCTCGGGGAGCAGAACCGAGAACGGGAATCCGGGGGCGTCGTAGCCGTCCGCCTTGGTCACGGCATAATGGTCGAGGGTGTCAATCAGTCCGCGGAAGGCGATAGGCAGGTCGACCTTCCGCAACCTTGGCTGGTAGCGTTCGAACGTCCCCTTCCAGGCATGTTCGACGGCGTCCGGGTAGGAGGGGGTCTTCGCCGCGCTTAGCAACAGCTTGTAACGGTGGCTGACATCGGTCCGCACAGGATGACTCCGAAGGGCCCAGCCGAGGTGATTCTCCCGGACCACGCGGTTCTTTTCGCCCTCGGATCCAGGGAAGATGAACATCAGGGCAATATGCGGGCTGCGGCTCATTCCGACGGAACCGAACTGCATCCGTCCGTCGATGACGCGTTCCAGGCCACGGTCGCCCAAGAATGTCGTCGGCTCGGCTTCCAGGTGCGAGAGGGTGATGGTCGCACCGGTCCGCGAGTCGCGGGCTGATATGAGAGGCAGGGGCAGCCGATCTTCCCGGAAGAAGTAATCGGTGTCGTTCGGGGAGGCGGCAAGGTCGCCTGGGATACGTGTCGAGAAGTTCTCGCGATACCATATCCCCGGGACGAACACCTCCTGTTCCTCGAAGCGTGCTTCTTCGCCCAGTCGCATGCCGAAGGCGCTATTGAAGGAGATGTCTCCCGTCTGCGGTTCGCGCACCTCGACCGAGCGGGTTAGCTCGAAGGCGTCTCCAGCGACGGCGCGATATTGATCGTGGAACACGAAGCGGGTGCCATGAGGTCCGCGGAGTTCACCTTCGCAGGCAAGCTGGCCGTCGGTCGTCAGGATCTTTTCGTAGCAGCCTCGGAGCTTCGTTCCGTTCACTTCGAGCAGCATGGGGTCGAGTTCTTGGCTGCCGCCGCTCCAAGTCAGGATTGCGCGACCTTCCGGAAGTAGGTCCAGTCGCCCCGCCCCCGAACTCAGCGACGACCCCTGAGCCCGGGTCGGCGCCATCGGTAGCAAGATCAGGAAGATAGCTAGGAAACGCTTCATCGGCGCAGATCTCATCATGGGCGGGATGATTTCGGCCGACACCTTTATTCGCTACAATGAGAAGCACATTCGGGTGCGTTAGCCCCCTTACTTTCCTTGCCGTGGCTCGTCCCTATTGTAAACCTCCCCCTACTTCTGGCTTAACAATGGCTCCCGGGGACCCTAGACAAGGGGTGTGCCGACTGCCACCGCAGCCGCTTCGTCCGCCACGGACGCCCTCGACGCCGCTGACCGGCGCTTCGGGTGGCATCCGTTTACCCAGATGCGGGAATACCAGGACAACCCGCGCCTGCACCTGGTCCGCGGCGAAGGCAGCTGGCTGATCGACGGGGAAGGGAAGCGCTACCTGGACGGCAACGCCTCGGTCTGGACGAACGTCCACGGCCACAACGACCCCGATCTGAACCGCGCCCTGCGCGAGCAGTCCGAGAAGATCGCCCACGTGACGCTCCTCGGCCTGAACCACCCGATCGCGACGGAACTCGCCGAAGATCTGGCCGGCCTGACGAACGGCGCCTTGCCGCGCTGCTTTTATACCGACAACGGCAGCAACGCCATCGAAGTCGCCCTGAAGCTTTCGTTCCAGTATTGGCAACTCGTCGGCCAGGACGCTAAACGCGGAGTCATCTCGATGGAAGGCGCCTACCACGGCGACACCTTCGGCACGATGGCCGTCGGCGAACGCTCCGAGTTTCACCGCCGCTTCAATCCTTGGCTCTTCGCCGCGCAGACGTTCCCGGCCCCGGTCCATTCCGAATGCGCCGGCAAGGTCGGCCTCTCCGACGCCTCCGCGTCGCTGGCCGCGCTGAAGACCATCCTCGAGCGCGACGCCGCTAAGACGGCCTGCCTGATCCTCGAGCCCCGCGTGCAGGGCGCCGCCGGGATGGTCCAGCAGCCTGCGGGCTTCGTGAGGGCCGTCTCCGCTCTTTGCCGCCAACACGGCGTGCACCTGATTCTGGACGAAGTCTTCACGGGCTTCGGACGCCTGGGTGCACTCACGGTCTCGGAGCTCGAAGGCGTCGTCCCGGATTTCCTGTGTCTGGCGAAAGGCCTCGCCGCGGGCTACCTGCCGCTAGCCGCTACGCTGACGTCCGAAAAGGTCTACGAAGCTTTTCTCGGTGGGTTCTCCGAAGGGAAGACGTTCTTCCACGGCCACACCTTCTCGGGTAATCCGCTCGGCTGCGCGGTCGCCCGTGCTTCGCTGCGTAAGCTGAAGCCGATGCTGGCCTCGGGCCAGGTCGCTGATCGTGCGTCGCTGCTCGGTCGTGAGATGGAAGCCGCCTTCGCCGGGCACGCCCACGTGCGCACGTTCCGTCAGCTCGGCCTCACGGGCTCCGTCGAATTCAAGCCTGCCGCCGCCGATCGCTGGCCGACCGATACCCGTGCGGGTTATCGCGTCGCCCTGGCCGCTCGCCGCCACGGTCTCGTCATCCGCCCGCTGGGCGACTCGATCCTATTCGTCCCGCCCATCTCCATCCAAGCCGACGAAGTAAAGCACCTCGTACGCGCCGTCCGTCTCGCCATGGACGACACCCTGCCGAACCTCAAAGCAGACTAGGGCAGCACGCGGTGCTGCCCCACCCTTTTCCCGATACTCGATACTCTAAACTCCATACTCTAAACCAATGCCTAACCTCACCGAAGCCCGAGCGCTCTACGACCTGCCGCTCAACACGCTGATCTTCAAGGCTCAGCAAGTCCACCAGGCCAACCAGGATCCGGCCGGCGTGCAGCTCTGCACGCTGAAGTCGATCAAGACGGGCGCCTGCCCCGAAGACTGCGCCTATTGCCCGCAGTCCATCCACAACCAGACCGGCCTCGAAAGCGAAGCCCTCATGGAGACCCAAGCGATCCTCGCCGACGCCCGCAAGGCCAAGGCCGGCGGCGCGACCCGTTTCTGCATGGGTGCCGCCTGGCGCCGCGTGAACGATGGCAAGCAGTTCGACAGCGTGCTGAACACGGTCTCGGGCGTGAAAGAACTCGGCCTCGAAGTCTGCTGCACCCTTGGGATGGTCAGCGAAGCGCAGGCTGGTCGCCTTAAGCAGGCCGGTTGCGACGTGTATAACCACAACCTCGACACCTCCCGCGAGCACTATTCGAAGATCATCACGACCCGCACCTATGACGACCGTCTCCAGACGCTCTCGAACGTCCGCAAGGCCGGCCTCGAAGTCTGCTCCGGCGGCATCATCGGTATGGGTGAGACGGTCGACGACCGTCTTAAGATGCTCGTCGAACTCGCCCAGCTCGACCCTCAGCCGGACTCCGTGCCGATCAACGCCCTCGTGGCTGTCGAAGGCACGCCTCTCGCGGGCCGCAAGTTCGTCGATACCATTGAGTTCGTCCGCACGATCGCCGTCGCCCGCATCCTGATGCCGAAGGCGATGGTCCGCCTCTCCGCCGGCCGCGCCAACATGAACGACGAGACGCAGGCCCTCTGCTACCTCGCCGGCGCCAACTCGATCTTCCTCGGCGAGAAGCTCCTCACCACGGGCAATCCCGACATCGAAGAGGACATGAACCTCATGAAGCGCCTCGGCCTGCACCCGATGCACCCAGACGAAGCCCGTCGCATCCATCGCGGCGAACTCGCTCCGTCCGCCGCCAAGCCGGCCGAGTGGCCGAACGTCGCGGAGTTCGCTGCGGCCAACGCCGCGGAAGAATCCTGCGGCAACGGGGGGTGCGGCTGCAAATAACATGGCCCTCATCTTCGTCACCGGCAGCGACACCGGCGTGGGCAAGACCCACGTCGCCGGCCTGCTCGCGCGTCGCCTTTCCCGCGACGGCTTCACGCAGGTCATCAAGCCGGTGGAGTCGGGCGCGGGCACGGGTCGTCCGGCCGACGCCAAGAAGGCGGCAGGCAAGTGGGCTGAGGCGCACACACTGTTGACGCTCCCGGCCCCAATTGCCCCGCTCGCCGCAGCGAAGAAGGCCCGCAAGACGCTCGACCTGCCCACGCTCCTGAAGCTCTACAAATCCGTCCCGCACGCGCCGTGCCGCGTCGTCGAAGGCGCCGGTGGCGTGGCCGTACCGATCGACCCCAAGGGCAAGGATTGGGCTGACTTCGCCGCGGCGATCAAGCCGACCGTCGCCATCGTCGTCGTCGAGGATCGCCTCGGTGCGATCAATCAGGCGCGTCTCGCTATTTCTTACCTGCGACGCCGTTACGACGGCCCTATCGGCGTCTGGCTCAACGCAATCAAGAAACCTTCGAAGGAAGTCGCGGCCGCGAATCGCGCTGGCCTGGCCGAGTCTTGGATTCCGCTACTCGGGGAATCGGGCAAGGGCGAAAAGTCCGCTCGCTTCCATTTCCTGCCGCGATGAACGCGGCCTTGCTGCAGCGCCTGCGCCAGTCTCTCGCGCATCGCGAGGGATCGTCGCTACGCCGCAAGCTAACCGCCCGCGCTTCGTCCGACACCCGCGTCAATCTGGCCGACAACGATTACCTCGGCCTGTCGCGCGACCCTGCGGTCGTCGCCGCCGGCGTGGCCGCGCTGCACGAGTGGGGCGCGTCTTCCTCCGCCTCGCCGCTGGTCACGGGCTACACCGAGATCCATCAGCAGCTCGAGCAAACCCTCGCCGCTTGGCAGGGCTATGCGCATGGGCTGGTGATGAACACCGGCTTCTCGGCCAACTCGGCCGTCCTCGGCGGCCTGCCGAAAAAGGGCGATCTCATCCTCGCCGACCGTCTTGTCCACGCGAGTATGCTCGATGGCATCATGGCCTCGGGCGCTCGCCTCCGTCGCTTCGCCCATAACGACCTCGATGCGCTCGAGCTCATGCTCCACGAGGAGCCGGCTTTGGATGGCGTGATCTTCGTGGTTACGGAAAGCGTCTACTCGATGGACGGCGATAGCCCGGACCTGAAACGTCTGGCCTCGCTGCGGAAGCGCTTCGGCTTCTGCTGGGTGCTCGACGAAGCCCACGCCACGGGCTGGTATGGTGCCACGGGTTCCGGCCTGCAGGAAGAGCAAGGCGCCTGCGCCGCCGCGGACATCGTGGTCGGCACGCTCGGCAAAGGCCTCGGGTCGCAGGGCGCTTACGTGCTTTCGCACGCTCCGGAAGTCCGCGACGCACTGATCAACTTCGCCGGAGAGTTCGTCTATTCGACCTACCTTGCGCCATCTTGCGCCGCTGCCGCCCTCGCCGCGGTCGATCGCGTGAAGGGTATGTCCGCCGAACGCAGCGAACTCTATGCGCTCTCCCAGGCTTGGCGCGACGGACTTGTCGAAGCCGGCTTCGCGGTGCCGTCGGGCGATTCGCCGATCATCCCGCTCATCCTCGGCGATTCCGACGTGACCTTAAAATATGCCACCGCGCTGCGCGCCGCTGGCTTCATGGTCTCCGCCATTCGTCCGCCCACGGTGCCGGTGCGTACCGGACGCATCCGCATCTCGCTCCGCCGAGGCCTTTCGCCCGCCGTACTGTCCTCCTTTATCGCCGCCTTGAAGGGCGTCTCCGCATGAAGATTGGCTGGATCGGCGGTTGGGGCGTCTCGCTCGAGGAGATGAAGGCCATCGCCGTGGCGCATGCGCCCGACGCCGAGCACCTCATCTACCCGCCGGTCGTCGGCGCGGCGGAGAACCTGTCCGGTTGTGATGCCGTCATCGCGTGGTCGCTCGGCGCGCATCTCGTGCTCGAGGCCGGCGCCCGCGGTGTGCAGTTCCCGGCCAAGGTGCTGCTCTTTGCGCCGTTCACGTCATTCTGCTCCGAACATGGGAAGTGCGGGAAGCATTCCGAGACTCAGGTGAAGTGGCTGCGCCGCTGGATCGACACCGACGCGCCGGCGGCCTTGGCCGACTTCCGTAAGCGTGCCGGTCTGGCCCCGCTCGCCGGCGACGCCTTGCCCTACGAGAAGGAGTACCTGCAGGCCGGCCTGGATCTCCTCGCCCAGCCCGCAGGCATCTCGCTCATCACCTTCGGTCGTCAGGGGCTTGCCCCCGGCTGGGAAGCCTATGTCGGCGATCAGGATACGCTCTTGAATCCCGAGGGCGTTTGCCAAGCCATCGTGGGCTGTCATATTGGTGAAGCACTCGGGCACGACCTGCGCGAGTTCCTCGCCCCCTAACCCCATGCGTTTCGAAGAAAGAGCGGAGAGCTACGACGCGCACGCCGCGCCGCAGAAGCGCTTCGCCGAGGCGCTGGCCGCTTTCGCTCCATTCCGGCGCGGCGTCCGCGTCACCGAACTCGGCGCCGGCACCGGCTTCCTGACTTCCGCGTTGCTCGCCCAAGGCGTGAACGTCGACGCCACCGATGCCTCGCCCGCGATGGTCGAGCTGGGTCGTCAGTCCGTGCCCGCCGCCAACTGGTCGGTGCGTAATGCTTTTGGTCCCATCGAGAAAGCTGGTGCCCTTGCGTCGACTGGCCTCCTGCACTGGGCCGCCGATCCCGCCGCCGTGCTGCGTCATTGGCGCGCGGCCTTGCCGACCGGCGGACGGCTCCTACTCGGCGTCCCGTGTGACCCTTGCCTGAACGAATTACGCGACCTCATCGGCGAAGGCCCCGTGCGCTGGCGCGATGAGGCCCAGTGGCTCGCCTTGCTCAAGGCTGCGAACTTTGACGTCCATGCCCACGGCGTACTCGAGTCCGAAGAGATTTACCCAAGCGCCATCGATTTCTTCCGCCATCTTCATCGCAGCGGCGTGACCGGTGATCCGCGGCTCTCACCGAGCGAGCTTAAGTCGCTCCTCCGTGATTACGATCGCCTCAACGCCCGCCCCGACGGTGTCGTCGCCACCTGGGCGTGGTTGTTGGTGGATGCGACCGCACGTGCTTAGCGCGCGCCGTAGTTGACCGGTTGAACAGTTGGCCAGTTGGCCAGAAAAAGAGAGGCCCGGAGGCTCGGTTGAACATAGAAAATGGGTAGGGTCGGGACCGCGTCACGACATAGCCTGTAGCTAGGTAGGGTCAGCACTGCGTGCTGACCTAGTTGCGAACAATCGATGCCACCTATGTCGTGACGCGGTCCCGACCCTACCTATGGGCATCGTTCTAACCGCCCACCGCTAACCGCTAATACCTATCGTGCCTCCTCCGGTACGAATCTTTCCAGATAGCGCCAGATCCAAGGCAGAAGGAGCAGGGCCATCGCGGCGGCGGAGAGATTGAAAGCCGAGTGGACGAGTGCGACCTGTAGCCCTGGTTCAGGCATAAGCGCGAGTAGCGGACGGATGGCGAACTGGAGCACGGTGACGAAAAGAGCCAGGCCGCAGAGGTCTAGGCCGGCGTTGAATATCGCCAGGCGGCGAGCGATGGGCCCTAGCGACGATGACGTGAAGAGCGCGACCCAGCCGGTGCCGAGATTGGCACCCACGACCACCCAGATTGAGAGCGCGGGGTCGATGAGTCCGCCGGCAACGGAGAGTACCGTCAGGCCGACGACGACCGATGACGACTGCACGAGCATCGTCAGCCCTGCGCCGAAGATGAGCGCGCGCACGGGCGTGGAGAGCGTATCGCGCCAGGCGAATACCTCAGGCGTCTGCGCCAGCGGCAGTAGCGTCGAGCTGATAAGGCTGAGTGCGAGGAAGATCAGGCCGAAGTGGAAGATGGGGTGTCCGTAGGTACGCCAGCGCCGCGGGCCGAGCAGCGACCACAGTCCACCCAGAGTGATGAAGACCGGCCCCATCCCCGTAAACTTCGTCGCGATCAGCCAGGCGGTGAGCGTCGTACCCACGTTGGCGCCGATCATGACCGTCCAGGCCGCGCGCATTGACAGGACTTTTTGCTCGGTCAGGCCCATTGTGATGAAGTTGACCACGGAAGAAGACTGCACGATGGCCGCGCTGACCGCGCCGGCGAAGGCCCCGGCGAAGCGGTTCGCCGTCACGCGCTGAAGGACTTGCTTCAGCTGCGCGCCGCCGAGCTGCGTGACCTCGCGGGCGAAATCCCGCAGGCTGTGCAGGTACAGCATGATTGCCGCGACGGCGGTGAAGAAGAGGTCCACGCCACTTAAATAGAGTATGGAGTATGGAGTATCGAGTATGGAGTGCGCGGCCGGAGGCCGCGGGGGAACGGCTGGCATGGTGAACGGCTGCGAAGCAGAGGCATTCGTTTCGGGTGGCGGGTGGCAGCCTCGGGTGGCAGGTGGCGGGAGCTTTAAATTCAAAGGGAAACCGGAGACCGGATGATTGGTGGGGGTGCATTCTCAGGTCCCGGGACCTGCACCCGTACCTGATGCCCGCACCCGAACCTGCAGCCGAGACCTGGGACCTGAAAATATATCCCCGCAGCTTCCCATCCGGTTTCCGGTCTCCCTTTTATTGATGTCTCTCCCCCTTGTCACCGTGTCACCTTGCCCACGTGCCCCCTCGCTTCGGCTTTGCCGAAGCGCTTACTTCTTCCCCGGGGCAACCGGATTATTCGCTGCGGCGATAACGGCGCGGGTCATGGGCCAGTCGGCGTTTGGCTTGGCTTCCCAGAGATGCAGATCGCGGATCGAGCCTTCGGGGCCGGTGACGACCATGAAGCTGTGCTTGGGCTGCGCGATCGCGGCGTGCTGGCCGGTGATGATGTGCCCGTCGACGGTGGCGACGACTTCGTCGCCCATGATCTCGATGAGGACCGTGTGCCATTTGCCCAATTCGATGGCCTTCTTGTGCGTGGCGAGGACCTCGAGCTTGTCCGGCCCTTCGCGATCGTTGTCGTCCTTGTTGATGCTGAAGCCGCTGGGGTTGAGGTTCAGGCTGCAGAGGTAAGACTTCTCGTTGGTGGCGCGCAGCTGGATATAACGCGCCTTACGGCCATGGGCCGGATCTTTGTCGAGCTCGACGTCTTCGAGGCGAAGCTGGCATTGGAGGATGATGTTCTGATACTGGATGCCGTAGGAGGCTGTGGCCGGGTGCTTCACCTGCGGGTTTTCCGAGCCCTGGAAACGTCCGTCGACCTGCTTCCACTGTCCGCCGCGGGATTCCGGGCCGGTGCCGTGGATGAGCCAGCCTGAAAAGCCGCTGGCATAGCCGTTGGGCTTGCCGGTGTATTTCGCAAGCGGCTTGGCGAAGTCTTCGCTATAGAGCTCCTTGCCGCGCACGGTCATCTGCGTGGGCACTTCTTCGGCGAAAGCCGAGACGCAGGCGAGGGCGAGGAGACCAGCCAGGCGGAGAGGGGACATGCGGACAGGATACGCCTCCGCGGAGGTCGTGGCAATCTTCATGCCCGCCGTGGTAGCTATTGGCGGTTAGCGGTTGGGAAAGGCATTTCGGGTGACGGGTGACAGCCACCAGGGCATCGGCCTCTCAGGAGTCGGCTTTTCAGCCATCGGCCATCGGCTTCGGGTTCCCGCGGCTGAAAGCCGAAATGAGTTCCTAACCGCCAACCGCTTCCACCTGATACATGTCTCTCCCCTTGTCACCGTGTCACCTTGCCCACGTGTCCCCTCGCGGCGGCTGTTTTCCCAACCGCCAACCGCCAGCCGCTCCCCCTAAGTCTGCCTACTTCCCCTTACCTTTACCTGCTTTCTTGGCGGCAGGGGCCGTGGCGCCGGCTTCGACCTTATTGGGTGTCGGCATCGGGGCGTTGGTTTCCTTACGCCACGCGTTCAGGCGTTCGAGTAGTTCCTTGGCTTTATCGGGATTCGTCGACGCGAGGTTCTTGGTCTCCCCAAGGTCGTCCTTGAGGTTGTACAGCTCGAGGTGTCCGTCCTCGAGGTATTCCATCAGCTTCCAATCGCCCATCTGCACGAGGCTGACCGGCGTCGTGCGCCAGAGTCCAGGGCCGGAGCCGAGGTAGCCGGGGAAGTGCTGGAAGATCGCATCGCGCTTTAGCGTCGTCGACTTACCGAGTAGCAGCGGCACGAGGCTTTCGCCGTCGAGGACCTGGCGTGGCTTGGCGGCACCGGAGAGTTCGAGCAACGTCGGGAAGAGGTCGACGTGCGCCGTGGGCGTGCCGAGCGAGGACCCTGCAGCGACCTTGCCGGGCCAGCGGACGATAAACGGCACGCGGACGCCGCCTTCGTAGAGGCTGCCCTTGCCGCTGCGCAGCGGGGTGTTGTCGGTGATGCCGCCGCCGCCTTCTTCGCCGTCGCCGGATTTAGCCTTCTTGCCTTTGCCTTCCTTGCCGGGTTCGCGGATTAGGCCGTCGGGGCGGTCGTAGCCGCCGACGCCGCCGTTGTCGCTCGCGAAGATGAGCACCGTATTGTCCGCAAGCTTAAGTTCCTCGAGCTTGGCCATCACGCGGCCGACGCTTTCGTCGACGCTCGCGAGCATTGCGGCGTAGGTCGGGCTGTTGTGGCCGCCGACGCCGGGCTTGCTCTTGAACTTCGCGATCAGGTCGGCCTTGGCTTGGAACGGCGAGTGTACGCCGAAGTGCGGCAGGTAGAGCAGGAACGGCTTGGCCTGGTTGCGCTGGATGAAGTCGACGGCCTTGTCGGTCAGGAAGTCGGCGAGGTATTGGCCCTTCGGGTATTCCGTCTTCGGCTTGGTCTCGAAATCGAAGTGCTGGCCCTCGGATTCAATCGCCTCGTCGAAGCCGCGCTTCGAGGGGTGATAGTCAGGCGTGCTGCCGAGGTGCCACTTGCCGAACATCGCGGTCGCGTAGCCAGCGGCCTTGAGCTGGTTGGCGAACGTGTCGCGTTCGAGGGAGAGCTTCGTGACGTTATCGACTGGGCGAAGCGGGCGCGTCTGCCAGTTGAAGCGTTCGATCGAGCCGACGGTGTAGGTGCCGGTGCGAGCGCCGTATTGGCCGGAGAGCAGGGCGGAGCGGGTCGGGGCGCAGTTCTGGCAATGGTGGTGGTTGGTCAGGCGCATGCCCTGTGAGGCGAGCCGGTCGATGTTCGGCGTCTCGTAATACTTGCTACCGAAGCAGGCCAGATCGGTCCAGCCGAGGTCGTCGGCCAGCACGAAGATGATGTTCGGCGGGCGATCCGCGGCGATGAGCGGGCCGAAGAGACCGGCGAGCAGCAGGCCGAGGAGGGGAAGGACGGGGCGCATACCAGCAGGATAGCCTCTGCCGAGGTCGAGGCAACCTTCATGCCCGCCGTGGTAGGTATTGGCGGTTAGCGGTTGGGAAAGGTATTTCGGGTGACGGGTGACGGCCACCAGGGCATCGGCCTCTCAGGAGTCGGCTTTTCAGCCATCGGCCATCGGCTTCGGGTTCCCGCGGCTGAAAGCCGAAATGAGTTCCTAACCGCTAACCGCTTCCACCTGATACATGCCTCCCCTTGTCACCGTGTCACCTTGCCCGCGTGCCCCCTCGCGACGGCTTCGCCGAAGCGTTCAAATCTCGAAATCCGTACCGGACTCCGACAGCGCCAGCTGCGCGACTGTGAAGCCGGCGAGCGATTTATCGAAACGCTTCGACACTTCGCGCCAGAGCGCCGCGACCTGAGGTCCGGAGGCGCCCTTGAGCGTGATCTTGGTCTCGACGAGTTCCGGTTCCACGACCGCGAGCACCTGCTTCAAGGAAATGTCTTCGGCGTCTTTCGCCAGACGGTAGCCGCCGGTCTTACCGCGCTTCGAGACGACCAGCCCGCCTTCGCGAAGTTCGTTGAGGAGCTGCACGAGGTAATTGGCCGGAATGTCCTCGAGCTTGGCGAGTTCTTCGATGCGCGTGACGGCCGTGCCGCGGTGGCGGCGGGCGAGCTGGGAGAGGACGCGGAGGGAATACTCGAGTTTGAGGGAGGCTTTCATGCGCTATGCTTAGGACCGTTGTCAGGGGCTTTCGGTTCCGACCCTACGAGGATGAAGGTACGCTCCGCAACCTCATCTGGGAGGATCGGGGCCTTCGGGCGGGCGAAATACGAGGTGCCTAGGAAGCAGATACCGCTGTTCTGCACCACCTGGATGGCACGGTCGTCCCAGAGCTCAATCATCCCGAAGTCCTTTTTATCGGTCACTTCAAGTTCCGGAAGCCCGTTAACCTTGAGCCAAGCCTGCGTGGCCGTGATGCCTTCGGGGTCGCCGGCACGTGCGGTCATGATCTTCACGCGCATGCCTTTCTCCAGCCACTGGCGCACGCGGTGCATCATCAGCGGAACCGGCGGGCCGATGTGGCTCATCCCTTTCCAAGGGGTTGCCTCGGCCAAGGTGCCATCCAGATCGACGCCGATCCATGCCTGTTGATCGGCCGGACGGGTGGACGGGGCCCGTTCCGACGGCACAGGCTCATCTGGCGCCTGGCTGAGGTCAGGCGCGGGCGTCTTCGGAGCGAAGAGAGAACGAAGCCACGCGAACATGGACTGACGGTAGGGATTGGGAGGGAAGGGGCAAGGACGGAGGCGGCCGCGCGCGACTACGTCGCGCGGGGGGTCTGCTGGCATGGTGAACTGCTGCGAAGCAAGCGCGGCATAGCCGCGCGGGGACATGCTGGCAGGCTGGCATGCTGCGAAGCAGAGGCATCATGTATATTCGTCTCTGGGTATTTCCCTGAGTTGAGACGGTTGTGCCCATGGAAAGCCTGTCGCCATGTCCCCCGCCTGGATGTCGGAGTCGACGGAGGAGTTTGCGCGTTCGTTTCGACGCACTCGCAAGCGACATGAGGCCAGCTGCGATGCCGCGTTAACCCGCTTACAGCACTTTCAGGATAGATGGCTGAACAGCCCCCAACTCGCTCCGGGCTTTCATCTGCCTGGCTGGGTTCATCCCGAAGGGAAGGGGGTCTTGGCGGTCGACCAAGGAACGAAAGGTAATTCGGCGGCCATCAGACTCTATCTTTACCTCGATCATTTCTCCCGACGCATCTGGCTCCTACGGATGGGCGATAAGCGGAGCCAACATGCAGATATTGCATATTGCCATGCATGGGTCGAGCAGTTCAAATCAGGTCATGGCCATGCGCACGATTAAGTCCCGCACGCACCGCGACGTCTTCACGCTCGCGGCCAGTCTTGGTTACACGCCGAAGGCCGTGGCCGGTCTGCGACAAAAGGTAGCCGACACGCATTTCACGGCGCAGCTCGAGGCGCGCCGCCAGTCGGCCGGGCTAACTCAAGCGGAAGTGGCCCGGCGCATGGGGGTGACGCAGTCGACGGTTTCCCGCCTGGAGTCGGATCGCTGGCAAGACCTCCGGCTCGGCGAGCTGGACGCCTACCTGCGGGCTATTGGCAGCTTGGCTGCCCGATAGCCCTTACACGAAAGGGCGGTGGCGTCCTTCGGCCGCGGGGGAACAGCTGGCATGGTGAACTGCTGCGAAACAGAGGCATCATGAGGGTGGGCGCGACGGCGTCGCGTACGGGGTGCAAAAGTTGAACCGGCCTACGGCCTGGGCAAAGGTGCAAAAAGCGAGATCCAATTTTTCAGGTGGCGGGTGGCAGCCCCGGGTGGGCGGTGGCGGGGCCGCGCACTTCCTGCTCTACTTTCTGTTGGGGGTTTGGTGCAGGCCAGGGATCCGCAGCAGGCACGATGTGTTGCTAAGACATCAAAGTATACGCACTGTAATTACACAATGAGCGAACCCCTCCAAGTCAGAGTCTCCCGAGATGGGAAAGAATTCGGGACGTATACCGCGCAGGAAGCGGTCCGGCTTCTCGTCTACGGCACCCTGAAAGAGACCGATTTCTACTGGCACGAGGGCATGACTGATTGGGCTCCGCTCACTCAGCTCCAGGCGTCGGAGGCACGCCGCCAATTGGCCGAGCGTGCGCTTCAGCAGAAGCAGGAGGAGGAGCGAAAGGCCGCTGAGTTGGCAAAGAAGCGCCTAGAGGAAGCCGAGCAGCTTGCACAAGAAAAAGCCAAGCAAGAGGAGGCGGAGAATCGTGCCAGGGAGGAACGTATTCGTTCGGAAGTGGCGAGGCGTAAGGCAACTTGGTTTCGTTGCCATTGTTGCCGTGAGTCTTTTTCGGAGCCGAAAACCCAGGGGGAAAACTTGGGCTGCGGGGCTGCGCTGATTCTTGGAAGCGCGATCGTCTTGTGGATTACTTACTCGGTTGCCGTTGATAGTTATCGGCCTTCGCCGTCGGGAATTTCGTTTGGTGCTTGGGTCGCATCGGTTTCATTTTTCTTGGGATTGAGTCTTTTCACCGTAGCTCACCTCAAGTCGCCTTACTGTCCGAAGTGCGAATCCACCAACTTCTCTCGGCCCGAAAAGCCGGACGAGCAGAAGTAAACTAATCTTAGACTGAGACGCCTTATGAATCCCCAGAAAGCCGCCGGACTCGCCATACTCCTTGCAGTTCTTCTCCCGTTCCTTGCAAGATGCGAACAGGAATCAGTTGTCATGCCTAAGGCCGGCCGCGTGCAGTCAGCCGATGAAGTCAAAAAGGTCGAAGACGAGCTCCGTGAGCTAAGGGAGCACATTCGAAAGCGAAATGAGACCAAAGACGCTGCAGCTCCTTCAGCTACCAAGGACTCTGAACATCAGAAAAAGCCGGAGGAGCCGAAGTAATCACTCACCGACGGACGCGACGCCGTCGCGCCCCTACCTAAGGCCCGCAGCAAACATTCCGGTTTCCGGTCTCCCTTTGGGATGGGCGTCTCTGCGCGAGGCAGGGCGGACCGCCTTGGCCGGTCGCTGTTGAGCGAGGGCGCTCAACCCTACCAAAGGCAGCTATGTCGTGACGCGGTCCCGACCCTACCTCTGCCTCTCATCGACTCAGCACTCGATGCAGTCTTCTGTGCAGTCATCGACTCAGTCCTCTTTCGCGAACGCTTTGCGTTCGCGAACAGGGTGCTCGGGGCGGGGGTCGAACCCGCACACCTTGCGGCGCCAGAACCTAAATCTGGTGTGTCTGCCATTCCACCACCCGAGCGAAACCTGTAGGACGAGGTTTGCGCGTCGGGCGGCGGAGGCAAGCGCTTACGCTAAGCGACCGAGGGGCGAGCCGACCTTGGCGTAGACTTCCACGGCGGTTTCCCCGGCGTGGATGAGGTCGTCCTCTAACTTAATGCGGCCGGGCTCGAAAATGGTCGCGACGAACGATCCGCCGAAACGGAAGTAGCCTTTCTCGTCGCCCTTGGCGACGGCCTGGCCGGGCTGATAGGTCTCGATGATGGTGCCGACGTTGGTCGCGCCGACGGACACCATGGTGACGAGTCCGAACGGTCCGGCGTCGATGGTCACGCGCTGGCGCTTATTCTGCCAGAGATACGAGGCATGGCGACGCAGGGCGATCGGGTTGACGGAATAGAGCTGGCCCTTGGCGAGCACGGGTTCGCCGGGCACGCCGGCGACGGGGAAGTGGAAGCGATGGTAGTCGACAGGGCAGAGGCGTGAGCAGACGACGGTGCCGCGTGCGTAGCGTTCGCCGAGCGCACGGTCCGCGACGAGCGCCGCCATGTCGAAGGTCTGGCCCTTGGCGAAGATGCCCTTCACGCGCGAGGCGTCAGCGAAGCCGAGGTGACGGCCATCCGCCGGCAATACGGCCATCTCGGGGCGCGGGTCGACAGGTCGAGCGGAGGCCTTGAGCTTGCGGTAGAAGAAGTCGTTGAAGGTGCGATACGACTTCAGGTCGGAATCGGCGAACTCGGCCGGGTCCAGACCGAAGGCCTTCACGAAGGCCTCGACGCGACGCGCGCTGCTCGGGCGATCCATGGCCCAGCCATACAACTTGGAGAAAAGGCCCCGTTTGACCACTGCGTGGAGGGTCAGCTTGCCGAGCGGGTTGCCGTAGATGCGACGCAGCCAGGCCTCGCCGTAGACCTGCTCGGTCTCCATGCGGCCGGTATGGCGATTGAGGAGGGTGATGGGGGCGTCGACTTCCATACGGGCAGATTTGCCAAAAAAGGACTTCAAGGGAACCATTTATCTGTCAAAACAGTCTTCTCCCCATGTCGCGCCTGGCCCTTGTCCCTCTTTTCCTCGCAGCGCTCGTCATGGCCCAGCAGGGCCCAGTCAAGAAGACCCCTGAGACCATCAAGGCCGAGATTGAGACCGACGTCATTCGCGCGCGCCTCGACCTCGCCTCTTCGCAGCGTCGTCTCGCCGCGCTGACGCAAGCCCTCGAGCTCCGTAAACTCGAGGCCGAAGCCGCCCTCCGCGCCGCCCGTGCCGACGCCGCCGCCGCTCCGGCCGATGCCGAGCAGACGAAGCTCAAGCTCGAGGCCGCCCTTGCCAATGCCAAGGCCGCCGTCGCCTCCGCCGACAAGGATCGCGCCCGCGCCGAACTCGAAGTCCAAGCCCGCCTCGCCAATGCCGAGCTCTCTGTCGAATACGCCAAGGTCTCCTCGGTCGCCCAGATCGCTCGCCTACAGACCAAGGCCGCCGACATCGCGAGTGGTGCGAAGGTTTCCTATCCCAAAGACCCGCTCATCGACGGCGTCCTGCATATCTCCGACCGCCGCATCCCGTTCAACGGACGCGTCGACGATAAGCTCTCCGACTTCGTCTGCAGCCGCATCGCCTTCTATAACGCCATCGATAGCGAAGCCCCGATTTTCATCGTCATCGACCGTTCGCCTGGCGGCTCCGTGATGTCGGGCTACATGATGCTCCAGGCCATGGAGACCTCGAAGGCCCCGGTCTACGTCGTCGTGAAGGGTTACGCCGCCTCGATGGCCGCGATCATCACTACCCTCGCCAAGCGCTCGTTCGTCTACCCGAACACGATTGTGCTGCATCACCAAGCCTCCGTGGGCCTGAGCGGCAACGTCACCCAGCTCCAGGAGCAGCTCAAGTGGTCCAAGGTCTGGTGCGAACGCATTTTCGTCAAGGTCGCCGCTCGCATTGGGACCACTGTCGACGAATTCGTCGCGCAGATGTACAAGGGCACCTCGACCGGCGACTGGAAGGTCCTCGGCGATGAGGCCGGCCGCCGCAAGTGGGTGACCGACGTCGTCGACCGCATGGCCGAAGACTCTTTATTCAACGCCACGGCGGTTCCGCCCGTCCAGGCCGAGCCCAATCCCGACGGCTTCAACGCCGGCAAGACCCAAGACGGCCGCGTCCGCCAGCCGCTCCCGCTCCTCGGCCCGTGCGACCTCTGGTGGATGTACGACCCCACCGTCGAATTCGTCCTTCGCTAATTTTAAAAACAAAATCCTCATGCATCTCCGCACCTCCCTCCGCATCCTCGCGCTCGCCGTCCTGACGGCTGCTCCCGTGTTCGCCCAGCAGACCAAGGCCGCGCCGGGCGTTCCGGCTGACGTTCCTGCCGTGTCGCCTGCGGCGCAGCCCGCGCTGGCTCCTAGCGCTCCTGTTGGTGCTCCCGCGCAGCGCGATGAGCCCACGCCTGAGCAGAAGGCCGCGCTCAAGGAAGTCGACCGCATGCGCATCGAGAAGGCCCGCATCGACGCCGAGCTCGCCCTCGCCGAAGCCAAACGCGCCGAAGAGCTCGCCCCGCTCAACGCCGAGGTCGGCCGTCTGACCGCCGAGCGTTCGCTCCGCCTCGCCAAGGCTTCCGCCGACGCCGCTGCGCTCGAAGACGAGCGGGCTAAGCTTGAGCGACAGGCCGCCCTCGAGGCTGCCCGTTCCAGCGCCCGCCTGACCGAGCGTTCGAACAAGATCCGCGAGCTCGAAGCCGAAGCCAAGCAGCTCCAGCTTGAGGCCGCCAACACCGTCGCCCGCCTCTCTAATGAGATCCAGCGCTTCCAGAAGGAAGACGAGGCCCGCAAGATCGCCAGCAAGGCCAAGCCGAAGTACCTCAAGGATCCGCTCGTCGACGGCGTGCTCTATGTGAGCGACCGCCGCATCGCCTTCAACGGCGCCGTGACCGAGCAGCTCGCCGATTACGTCTGCACGCGCATCGCCTTTTATAACAACCAGTCGTCGGAGTTCCCGATTTTCATCGTCGTCGACAACTCGCCCGGCGGTTCCGTCGCCGCCGGCTACCTGATCCAGAAGGCCATGGCCGCCTCCAAGGCTCCGGTGCACGTCGTTGTGAAGGGCTTCGCCGCCTCGATGACCGCCGTGATCTGCACACTCGCCGAGCGCTCCTATTGCTACCCGAACACCATCATCCTGCATCACCAGGCTTCGAACGTCGTCCGCGGCAACATGACCGTACTCAAGGAGCAGATCGACTTCACCAACCAGTGGTTCGACCGCCTCGCGACTCCGGTCGCCAAGAAGATGGGCATCTCGCTGCAGGATTTTGTGAAGCAGATGTACGCCAACGACTCCACCGGCGACTGGCAGGCTTTTGGCGATAAGGCCAAGGAACTCAAGTGGGTCGATAACGTCGTCGAACGCATTGAAGAAACCGCCGTGCTGGACCTCCTCCCCGTGCCCGTCGCTCCGCCCGTCATGCCGCAGACGCAGCCATTGCCGCAACCTCCCACGCGCACCGAAATCTCGGGTGTGATCACGCGCGTCGACGACAAAGGCCGTCCGTATTTCGAGCTCCCGGCTCTCGCCAATCCGTTTGACGCCTGGTGGCTGTACGACCCGCAGGGATTGTATCGCGCGCGGTGAGCGTGACAGGTAGGGGCAGCACCGCGTGCTGCCCTAGCGAAGGCCGCCTGATGGGCGGCCTTTTTTATTGAGAGGCATCCTGAGGTAGGGACGTGATTGCCATCACGTCCGTTCGCGGACGTAAATGCGGCATCAGAGCAGCTGGCTAAGAACCGAAGACTGCGCGCCTGCGGTTTCGAACGGCGGCGATGGCAATCACCGCCCTACCCAAGGCAGGCGGATGCGATGTCATCGCATTCCTACCTGAGACAGGGGTGATAAATGGGAAACCGGAAAGGATGCGGCGGGATCTCATGACTGTAGGTGACGGGTGACGGCCATCAGGGCATCGGCCATTCGGGAGCCGGCCTTTCAGCCATCGGCAGCCGGCTCCAGGTTCCCGCGGCTGATCGCCGAACGGCCGGAGCCTGAATTCCCGCCACCCGTGGCCGTCACCCGTCACCCGAAATTGTATCCCCGTCGTAATCATACCACCCGCCGAGGTTTATCGGCCCTTTTGATTTGCGAGGCCTCGGGGATTAAACTTCCTCGTCACACCCCCCTCATGCGCACCTCGTCGCTCCTCGCCCTTTTGGCTTCGCTTGTCTTCGTGACGGCGGCCGAAGACGGCGCCCAAGTCTACAATACCCTCTGCGTCGCCTGCCATGGCCCTGACGGCAAGGGACTCAACGGCCTACCTCCCTTGGTCGGCAGCGACTGGCCCAAGGGCCAAGCGGCACGCTCAATCAAGATTGTCCTCAATGGCCTGGAAGGTCCGGTCGACGTCGCCGGCAAGACCTACAATATTGCCATGCCCCCGCAGGGAGCCGTGCTCAGCGACGAGAAGATCGCCGCCGCGCTCACGTATGTCCGTAAGAATTTTGCCAACGGCGCCGGTGCCGTGACGCCGGACGAGGTCAAGGCCGTGCGCGCCGCGACCGCCCAGCGTGTCACGCCTTGGACCGCCGAGGAACTCCTCAAGGCCCATCCGTTCCCGCCCACCAAGTCGCCGCTGAAGCATCTCGTGGCCACGGTCTACGAAGGCAAGTGGAAGGAGATGCCTGATTTCTCCACGCTCAAGCCCGTGCTGATGGAAGACTTCAACGCTGGCATTCTCGATACCGCCCAGTCTGGACGTAAGGAATATTACGCGGTGGTCTGGACGGCCCAGTTCGATGCTTCTGAGGAAGGGAAGTATCTCTTCACCTTCGATTGCGACGACTTCGGCGCCCTCTATGTCGGCGGCGAACGCATTGCCGAAGTCAAGGGCATCGGACCCGTCGGCAAGCGCAGCAAAGAAGTCCCGGTCATGCTCAAGAAGGGACAGACCCCGCTGCGCGTCGAATACGTCCAGTATGGAGCCAACGCCGCTGTCCTGCTCGCCGTGAAAGGCCCGAAGGACAAGACGCCGCAGGCGCTCTCGAAGACCAAACTCAAGGCCGGTAAGCCCGCCAAAGAGAAGGTCTTCATCCCGATTCAGCCCAAGGACGGCGTCGCCGCTATCTACCGCAACTTCATCGACAACACCGCCCCGCGCGCCATCGGCATCGGCTTCCCCAACGGACTGAACATCGCGTACAGCGCCGACAACGTCGCCGCCGAGCTCTTCTGGAACGGTAAGTTCATGGACGGCGGCCGTCACTGGACCGATCGCGGCGCCGGCAACGAGCCGCCCGCGGGTACGAATATCATCAAGCTCTCCGACGGCCAGGGCATCCAACTCGAGGGCTTCGCCGGCGACGTCGTGCGCTACGTCCGCGAGAAGGGGAAGGAGGAGAAGGAGTGGAATTTCTCCGCGATCAATGTCGCCGCTGAGTTCAAGGGCTACGACCTCGACAAAGCTGGCAATCCGACCTTCCGCGCTGCTGGCGAAGGCTTCGCGGTTACCGACGGCTGGTCGCCTGAAGAAGTCTCCGGCAAGGCCACGCTCACGCGCACGCTCAAGGTGACTGGTGACAAGGCCGTCACGATTGTGCTGTCCCGCGATATCGCCGTCAGTGGCCCGACCGATGGCGTCTCCGAGATCGCCGGCGGCCTGCTGGTGCGCGCCATCAGCGGCCCGGCCCCGAAGGCCAATGCCGCCACCAAGAGCCTCACCGTCACCCTCAATCCCGGCGAGACAGCCGTGTTGGGGTACTCCTTCCGCTAACCCTTATCACCGGAAATCACCTTTATGAAGAAGCTCTCCCTTATCCTCGCCCTCGCCGGACTCGCTGTCGGCGTGTCGGCCGCTCCGGCAAAGGCCCCCAAGGCTGGCAAGCTCGCGACCGTCGACTCCATCAAGGCCGCCGAAGATCGTCAGAACGATTTCTACGAACGCGTCGAGATCCCCACGCCTGCAGGCGAGGTGGCCGAAGTCTCGTCGATCGCGCTGCTGCCCGGCAAGAAGGTCGCCATCGGCACCCGCCGCGGCGACATCTGGGTCGCCGAAGGCGCCTACGACGCCGATCTCTCCAAGATTAAGTGGACCAAGTTCGCTTCCAATCAGCACGAGCCGCTCGGCATGTTTTGGAAGGAAGGTTCGATGTACGCGATGCAGCGTCCGGAGTTCACGCGCATGACCGACCGCGATGGCGATGGCCGCGCGGATAGCTTCGACACCGTGAGCTCCAAGTGGGGCGTCAGCGGCGACTACCATGAATACGCCTTCGGCTCTGAGCCGGATAAGAATGGCGACGTCTGGATGGTCCTCTGCTTGACCGGCTCGTTCCATGCCCACGCTCCATGGCGCGGCTGGTGCGCGCGCATCACGCCCGACGGCAAGTTCGTCCCGACCGCTTCGGGTATCCGTTCGCCGGGTGGCATCGGCGCCAACGATAAAGGCGATATGTTCTATACCGATAACCAAGGCGTATGGAACGGCTCCTCCGCGCTCAAGTGGCTCCGCCCCGGATCCTTCCAGGGTAATCCCACCGGTAATAAGTCGGCCGCCCTCGCGAGCTTCCCTGCGCCCCCCGAGCCTACCAGCGGCTCGCGCATCCTGACTGAGCGCCTGAAGTTCCCCGAGTTCGTGCCTCCTTCGGTGATCCTGCCGCACGGCAGGGTCGGTAATTCTCCGTCCGGTATCGCCTGCGATATGACCAAGGGCAAGTTCGGCCCGTGGGAAAGCCAGATGCTCATCGGCGAGCAGACCGCTTCGCAGGTCCAGCGTATCAACCTCGAGTTCGTCAACGGCCTCTACCAAGGTGCCGTGTTCCATTTCCTCGGCGGCTTCGAAGCCGGCCTGATCCCGGTCCGCATGGACCAGGAAGATGGCACGCTCTTCGTGGGTGGTTCCAATCGCGGCTGGGGTTCGCGCGGCTCGAAGCCGTTCACCTTCGAGCGCGTGCGTTTCAAGGGTAAGGTGCCGTTCGAGATGCATGACATCTCCGCCCGCAATGATGGCTTCGAAGTGACGTTCACGCACCCCGTGGACGCTGCTGCGGCCGCTGACGTCGCGAACTACACGATGGATACCTTCACGTATATTTACCAGTCGAGCTACGGCAGCCCCGAGGTCGATCAGACCACGCCCACCGTCAAGTCCGCCACCGTCTCGGCCGACGGACTCAAGGTGCGCCTCGTCATCGACGGCCTCGTCCGCGGCAGCATCCATCACCTCGTCCTCGGTGATATCAAGGCCAAGTCCGGCGAGACCCTCTGGCACAGCGAAGGCTGGTATACCCTGAATGAGATACCGGCGAAATAAGCCTGACGGCGGGGAACTGCTGGCAGGGTGAACTGCTGCGAAGCAGAAGGAGAGGGCGCCGATTGGCGCCCTTTTTGTTTGGGCAGGGGCAGCACGGCGTCGCGTCCGCTGTCTCTGGGTAGGGCTGGCCATCCTTGGCCGGCCGCGGCCGAGCAGGGATGCTCGGCCCTACCTAGATGCGAAGCCTCATACCCCTAATGCTCTCATCTGCTCAAATAGAGGAGGGGAACGCGGTTGCCACGGAGGGCGGGCGGAAAGAGAAGTATGCAACCCCTTACCTCTGCCATGCATATTACCTGGATTGATTGGGTCATCGTCGCGGCTTCGATCCTGATCTGCTTCGTCCCGGCGCTCTTCCTCGCCAAGCGCTCCGGCGGCAGCACCGCCGAGTTCTTCGCCTCCGGTCGCTCGGTGCCTTGGTGGCTCGCCGGTCTTTCAATGGTCGCGACGACGTTCTCGTCTGACACCCCGAACTGGGTGACCGAGCAGGTGCGCAAGTACGGCGTCGCCGGCAACTGGCAGTGGTGGGCCTTCGTACTGACTGGTGTCGCCACCGTCTTCTTCTTCGCCCGCCTGTGGCGACGCTCGGGCGTCATGACCGACCTCGAGTTCTACGAGCATCGCTACTCCGGCACTGCCGCCTCCGTCGTCCGCGGTTTCCGCGCCCTCTATCTCGGGTTGTTCTTCAATTGCTTCATCATGGGCATGGTGACGCTGGCTGCGTGCAAGATCGCCAACATCCTCTTCGGCATGCCCGCCTGGCAGACCATCGTCGTCTGCGGTATCCTCAATGTCGTCTTCGCCGCACACTCCGGCCTCTGGGGCGTGCTGGTCATCGATATGATTCAGTTCTTTATCAAGATGACCGCCGTCTTCGCCGCCGCGTGGTTCTCGCTCGTCGAGGTCGGCGAGCGTCTTGTCGGTAAGGGTGCGGGTGGCTGGGCCGGACTCAAGGCCCTCGTCGTCCAGCTTTCCACCCAGCAGGTCGTGACGACCGCGGGCGTGCCGGTGATGTCTGCCTCGGACGGGAAGGGCCAGCCGATCCTCGACATGCTGCCGAACTTCACGATGTCGGAGCTGGCGCTGATGATCTTCATCCTGCCGATCGCCATCAGCTGGTGGGCGAACTGGTATCCCGGCTCTGAGCCGGGCGGCGGTTCGTACATCGCCCAACGCATGCTGGCCTCGAAGTCGGAGAAAGACTCCCTCGGCGGCACGCTCTTCTTCAATATCGCCCACTACGTGCTCCGTCCGTGGCCGTGGATCATCACTGCGCTGTGTTCGATCATCGTCTACCCGGACCTCGCGGCGATCACCCGAGCATTCCCGAACGCGGACCCCGCCCTCATCGGTCATGACTCCGCCTTCCCGGCGATGCTGATGTTCCTGCCGGTTGGCTTCGTCGGCCTGATGATCGGCGGGCTCATCGCCGCCAACTCTTCGACCATCCTGACGCACCTCAACTGGGGTTCGTCCTACCTCGTGCATGACTTCTATCGCCGCTTCATCAAGAAGGACGCCAGCGAGACCCATTACGTAAATGTCGGTCGCCTCTCGACCGTGTTCCTCTACGTCATCGCGGCGCTGCTCAGCCTGACGATGTCCTCGGCCCAGCAGGCCTTCCAGATTCTGCTCTCCATCGGCGCCGGCACCGGCCTGCTCTACATTGCCCGCTGGTTCTGGTGGCGCGTGTCCGCCTGGTGCGAAGTCATCGCCATGGTGATGTCGCTCGTGACCGCCGTGGGCGTCCCGCTGGCCATGCCGCATGCAGACTTCGCGACCACGACCATCATTCAAGTCGCCTTGACCACGCTATCCTGGCTCATCACCGCGTATGTCGGCCCGCAGACGGACCGTGCGACCCTCATCGCCTTCTGTCAGAAGGTGAAGCCCGCTGGTCCGGGTTGGACGGACATCCGGGCTGCGGCCGGTATCAGCGATGCTGAGATCGCTCAGGAGAATCGCATCGGCTCGGCCTTCGTTGGCTGGATCGCCGGCTGCGCGCTCATCTGGGGTTCGCTCTTCGCCATCGGCAACTTCCTCTACTCGTCGGGAGACCCCAAGCGCCTCACCATGGCCTGGGTGCTCACCGCCGTCACGCTCGTGAGCGGTTACGTGCTCTTGAAGGTCACCCAGCAGCTCTGGGCGGATAGTACGGCTTCGGAGAAGCGGGCGTAAGCGCCCGCGGGGGAACTGCTGGCATGGTGAACTGCTGCGAAGCAGTCGCGGTAAAGCCGCGAGGGGACATGCTGGTATGCTGAGAAGCAGAGGCATGTATTCCAGGTGGCGGGTGGCGGGATTTGATATGCCAACCGCCATCCGCTAACACCTCTCCCGGGTAGGGCTGGCCATCCTTGGCCGGCCGCGGCCGAGCAGGGATGCTCGGCCCTACCTAGATGCAAAGGTAGATAGGACAGCACGTGGTGCTGCCCCACCCTTAAGACATTGCTTCGCAGCCGTTCACCATGCCAGCAGATCCCCTTGTCCGCGGTTATCCGCGGACAACCCCGAAACGGAAGACGAGCTTCTGCGCGTAGGTTTCGCCCGGACGCAGGATGCCGCTGGGGTAGCCGAGGCGTTGGAACGAGGGCTGGTTGGGAGAATCGGGGAAGAGGCCGGGTTCGAGGCAGAAGCCCTGGCGGAAGGCGAAGGGCTTGGGCCAGCGGCCTTGCACGGTGCCGGTGAGGAAATTGCCGGTGTAGAGCTGTAGGCCCGGGGCGTCGGTGAGGACTTCGAGCGTGCGGCCCGAGGAGGCTTCGGTGACGAACGCGGCGGACTTTAGGGACTTGTCCAGGCCGAGGTCGTAGCAGTGATCGTAGCCACGGCCGCGACGAAGCTGGTCGTGCGGGTCGCCGATACGTTCGCCGATCGCGTGTGGGCGACGGAAATCAAACGGTGTGTTCGTCACGTCCATGAATTCGCCCGTCGGGATGAGCGCGGGCGTCACCGGCACGAGTCGATCGGAGCGCAGCGTGACGCGGTGGTCGAGGATGCTGCCCTGGCCGGCGAGATTGAGGAACACGTGGTTCGTCAGGTTGCAGGCCGTCGGGGCGTCGGTCGTCGCCGCGAAGTCGATCGAGAGCTCATCGGAGGAGTCAGGCAGGGTGTAGGTGACCGTAACGGTGAGCGAACCGGGATAGCCTTCTTCGCCATCGGGGCTGACATAACTTAGGCGGACCGCCGAAGCGTCGGCCGTGCGGATGGCTTCCGACTTCCAGACGCGCTTATCGAGGGCACGGAGGCCGCCGTGGAGGTGGTTGCCGTTGTTGTTCTGGGCGAGAGCGATCTCGCGTCCATCGATGGTCAGCTTGCCGCCCGCAAGGCGGTTGGCGTAGCGGCCGACCGTGCTGCCGAGGAAGGGATTGCCGGCGACATAGTCTTCGAGCGAGCGGAGACCGAGGGTGACTTCGCCGAGGCGGCCATGGACGTCGGGGACGCGGATCGAGGTGAGCGTGGCGCCAAACTCGCTGACCGAGACTTCCATCCCGCGGGCGTTGGTGAGCGTGTGGAGCTGAACCGGCTGGCCGTCGATGAGGCCGTGTTGGCGACGCAGGCTGAGGCCGGCACGACGCGAGCGACGGAGAATTAGGAAGCCCGTCACCAGGAGGGTGCCGTAGGTCAGTGCTTCGGGGGAGAGCATGCGGTAAGGTTGTTGGGAGGGTGGAGGGTGGGCAAATCAAAGAAATGCAGTGGGGGTCTGCTGGCATGGTGAACTGCTGCGAAGCGGGCCGCCGGATGGGAGTGCACGATGAATCGTGCCCCTACCTATAAAATCATGAAACAAAAAGGCCGCCTGGGTGGGCGGCCTGTCTTTGCTTCGCAGCTGTTCACCATGCCAGCGGATCCCCGCCTCAGGCCTACTTCGTCTTGGTTTCCTTGGCGGCCGCGACCGATGCGCCGGGGAGGAGGCTGGTCCAGTCGGTCGCGATACGCACCGCTTCCTGTAGCTGGATGTCGTACTCCGGCCAATCATCGTCTTCGAGAGGGTCGCGCATACGGCTCGCCTTCTTGCTCTTCGCGGCCGCGCCGGCACCTTCTTTTTTGTCCTGCTCGATGGCGGCATCGAGCTTTACGTCCGTCGACTTGGCGCTCTTCTTCGCGTAGTCAGAGAGTTCGTGGCGGATCTGGTCGCGGAATTCTAGGTCGTCCTTGCGCTCGGTGCGGCGCTGGTCGAGCGAGAGCGACACTTCCTTGCGGACCTGGCGGCTCTTCGTCCAGTCGATCGTTCGAGAGAGCGTGAGGAATTCTGGGAGCTCGGCCTGACGGCGGGCGGAGCCGGCGGCGAGCTGTGCAATCAGGTCGTCGGAGAGCTTGGCCTTCAGCCAGTCGCCTTCATCTGGCTTGGTGAGCGTGGGTGTGACGGAATCCCAGGGCAGAGGGCGATCGAGGTCGGCTTCCGCTACGGGCAGCACGGAGTAGACAGATGGTACGACGATATCGGCCGGGACGCCCTTGAGCTGGATGGAGGAGCCACTGGGGGCGTACCACTTCTGGATGGTCACCTTCACCGCGGATTTCAGGTTCTTATCGAAGCGGCTTAGCTCAATGATATTTTGGACCGAGCCCTTGCCGTGGGTGTTCGTGTCGCCGACGATGATTGCGCGGCGGTGGTCGTGCATTGCGCCAGCGAAGATCTCGGAGGCGGAGGCGGAGAGTTTGGAGGTCAGCACGATCAGCGGGCCATTCCAGGCCACCTTCTCATCTTCGTCGCGGTAGTCTTCGGAACGGCCCTGGCTGTCTCGCACCTGAAGGACGGAGCCCTTCGGGATGAAGAGACCGGAGATATCGACGGCTTCGGTGAGCAGGCCACCACCGTTCTTGCGGAGGTCCATGATGAGGGCCTTCATGCCGAGAGCCTTGAGTTTACCAATGAGCTGCTCGATGTCGGCTGAGGGGCTGGAGCCAGTGCCGTCAGAGTTCTTTCCGTAGAAGGCTGGGAGGTCGATGACGCCGAGCATTACCGTGCCGTTGCCGTTGGGGACTTCGAAGGCTTTGGCCGAGGCCATCTGGCCGACGAGTTTGATCTGGTCGCGCTTGAGCGTGACCGTCTTGCGGCCGCCGGCAGCCATGTCGACGAGCAGGCGGACGGACGTGCCCTGCTTGCCGCGGATGCGGCTGATGGCCTTCGAGAGGCGCATGCCGACAATATCTTCCATCTCGCCCGCCGTGTCTTGCCCCACTGCGATGATCTTATCGCCGGACTTCACTTGACGAGAGAGGTCGAGCGGGCCGCCGGGGAGGATGTCCTTGATGACGCAGAACCCGTCTTCGTCGGAGAGCGTCGCGCCGATGCCCACGAGTGAATTGCGCATCGCAATTTCGAATTCTTCGAGAGACTGCTGGGAGAAGAAGGTCGAGTGCGGGTCGTATTGGCTCGAGTAGGAGTTGAGGAAGATCTCCTCGACCTCATTCTGGTCGAAGTTGAGGTACGTGCGGCCCTTGTCGTAGCGCTTCTTCAGGCGGGCGGCGGATTCCTTGGTCTTTTCCGGGGTGATGTCCGGCAACGTATGGTCCTTGGGCGCCTTGGTGCTGCCCGTACGGTCTTCGCCGAGGAGCTCCGACAGCATGTCGAGGCGGAGGCGGCGGGCCCAGAGGGCGTCGGCGGCTTCCTGGTTGGCCGGCCAGTCGGACTTCTTGCGGTCGACCGGGAAAGTGCCCGGCTGGGTGAGGTCGATCGTCTGGTCGAGGGCGGCGAGATTGGAGGTCGTGCGCTCGTTGACCTTCTTCTTGAAGAGGGCGTAGATTTCGAAGGCCGGGGTCAGGTTGCCGCGCTGCAGGTAAAGATCGAGCGTCTTGCCATAGCGGTTAACGAACTCATCCACTTCTTCCTCCGTGAAGTACATCTTCGCGCCGTCGAGGTTCTCGCAGTAGGTCTTCACCACGGAGTTCATGTCGACCGAGCCCATGTCCTTCTTGCTGATATGGAGCTTCTCGAGCAGGGCCGCGGTGGCGCGGGTCTCGTTCTGCATCGACTGCGTGGTCGTGAAGCCGGCGGTCTGGGCGGATACCAGCGCTGCCAAGAGGACCGGCAGCAGGAAAAGTCTGAGGCGCATAAAGGGTTGGGTGGGGGAACTTAGCGTAGGCGGGCGCTAAGTTCTTCGAGCCTACGTTTCTCGCCGACAGTGAGCGAGCCGAATCCCCCGGACGAAATCTTGTCCAGCAGCATGTCCATTTCCGCGCGGGCTTGGGCGGAAGTGAGTGGGCGGGATGAGGGATTCTCCTCGGTCGGGGTCTCGAAAGCGGGGCTAGGGGCGTCGGTTGGCATGGGTTCCTGCACCTGAGCGTAACTGGGCGCCCAATTTGTCCGATTGAGATAACGCCACGCGAGCCAGCCGAAGATCAAGCCGCCGAGGTGGGCCGAGTGGCCGATGCCATCGCTCCAAGCCGGCTTCCATGCACCCCACGTGTGACGGGCGGGGAATTCTGAGAAACCCCACCCGAGTAATGTGAACAGTGCGGTCAAGAGAAGTAGCCAGCGGACCTTGAGTGTGACGGGGAGAAAGAAGAACAGCAGCAGCGTGATCTGGTGGTCGAGCTTATCGAGCAGCGCGACGAGCATCAGCGCATAGACGCCGGCGGAGATGCCGATGAGCGCGCTGTCGTGCCGGCCGCCGAGGCCGGTGAGATACCAAGTGAGCGCACCGATGAGCGCGCCGCCGAGAAGCACCTTGAGGAACGTGGCCGGCCCATGTTCCTGTTCGACCGTCGCGCCGGTCCACCAGAGCACGAGGCAGTTGCCGAGGAGATGCCAGAAACCTTCGTGCAGGAGCGCGTGCGTGAGCCACTGCCAAGGGCGCAAGGCGCTTTCTTTGAGCACCATCCAGCCCAAGAAGTCCGCGTGCGCGGAATCTTGGATGAGGTTAAGGATGAAGAAGCCGACCAGGACGCCGACGACCCACGCGGTCATGGAGATCGGCTCGCGCGGGGCGGAGCGATCTCGCATGTAGGCCCGGTCGCCGATGCCCATGCGCGTGGGGCCGACTTAGAGCTTCTTCACGATCGCGTCAGCGAGGCCATACTCGATGGCCTCCTCGGCGGTCATGTAGAAGTCGCGGTCGGTGTCCTTGGTAACTTTTTCGATCTTCTGCTTCGAAGCCTTGGCGAGGATCTCGTTGAGCTCGGAGCGGAGGCGTTCCATTTCCTGGGCCTGGATGTGGATGTCCACGGCGGTGGCCTGGATGCGGCCCATGATGAGCGGCTGGTGGATCATCACGCGGGAATGGGGGAAGAGGAGGCGGTTGCCCTTTTCCTTAGGGGCCTGGAGTAGGATGGAGCCCATCGAGGCGGCCATGCCGGTGACGACGACCTTAACGGGGGAGGAAATCATGCGAATGGTGTCATAGACAGCCATGCCGGAGGTGATCGAGCCGCCCGGGGTGTTGATGTAGAAGGTGATCTCCTTGCCGGGGTCGATGCCGTCTAGGTAAAGGAGCTTCTCGACGATGTCGCGGGCGGAGGCGTCTTCGACGGCGCCCCAGAGGAAGATCTTCCGCTGTTCGAGGAACTTCTTCTGGATGAGCATGGAGCTCGGGCCACCTTCTTTGGGGGCGGCCGGGGTCTTCTCGTCCTCGTCTTCGTCGTCGTTACGCATGGGAGTCGTCAAATTGCCCGAAACCGGCCCCGTGGCAAGCGTGGGAAGGTGAAGCGGTCGGAGAAATCATTCACAGTCGGCGGGCGACCTTGCTCCCCGGAGGGGCTTATGCCTAGGTTCCGGCCGTGCCCACCCTCCGCCTTACCGGCCTGCGCCGCCAGCTCGGCACGACGCCCGTCCTTGCGGGGGTCGACCTCGTCGTGGAGTCGGGCACGCTCTGTTGCCTGCTGGGTCCGTCGGGCAGCGGTAAGACGACCTTGCTCAAGGTGCTCGCCGGGCAGATTGAATCCCAAGGCGGCACGGTGCTGCTGGATAACCGCGACATCACCTTCGCCGAGTCCGCCGAGCGCGGCTTCGGGTTTGTCCACCAGAACTACGCGCTCTTCCCGCACCTGTCCGTCCTCGAGAATGCCGCGTTTTCGCTCGACGCCGAAAAGCTCTCCGCCGCCGAGATCAAGGCGCGGGCCCTCGAGGCGCTGAAGCTCGTCGGCGCCGATGGCTGGGCTTCGCGCCGTCCGCAGGAACTTTCCGGCGGCCAACAGCAACGCGTCGCGCTCGCCCGTGTGCTGGCGCTACGTCCGAAGCTGCTCTTGCTGGACGAACCTTTGAGCAACCTCGACGCCGCTTCGCGCCTCGAGGTCCGCGAGGTCATCCGCAAACTCGTCCGCACGACCGGCGTGACGGTGCTTTGCGTGCTGCACGACCAGAAGGACGCCTTCGCGATGGCTGACCGCCTCGCGATCATGCATGAAGGCCGCATCGTCCAGGCCGGCCTGCCCATCGATCTTTATCGTCGACCAGCCGATAGCTGGATCGCGACCTTCCTCGGTTCGGCCAATCTCATCCCCGGCAAGGTGTCCCATGTCGGCGCCGGCGAATTCGTCGCCGAGACCGCCGTCGGCGAAGTGCGCGGAGCGCTCGCGACGCCGGACAGCGCCCCGGGCCCCGGTGCGAAGATCGTCGTCTGCATCCGTCCGGAGTGCCTGAAGCTCGACTTCATGGCGCCTGATGAGAACGCTTTCGCCGGCTCCATCGTGGCTTCGCTCTTTCAGGGCGACGTCTCGCTGCACGATTTCAAGACCAAGGAAGGCGTGGTCCTCAGGATCTCCGAAGCCAATCCGCGCCAGCGGGTCGGCTCCAAGGCCACCGTGTTCGCCTGGGCCGAGCCCGAGGACGTCGTCGGCCTCAATCGCTGATCAGGCCTTCGCGCGGCGGAATCTCCCTGGGGTCTGCTTGTAGCGCGACTTAAAGGCCGCCTGCAGGTAGTGGCTGTGCGTGAAGCCCGTCTGTTCGGCGATGAGGTCGATCGTGAGGTTGGTCTGGCGGAGCAGCCGTTCCACTTCGCGGAAACGCACGCGCAGGATCTCGTCCTTCGGGGAGCGCTTGAGCACCGTCTTCATGCGGCGGTCGAGCGTGCTCCGCGACGCGCCCAGCTTTGCGGCGAGTTCATTGACGTCGAGTCCGCGCACGGCGCCTTCGCGGATGAGCGCGACCGCCCTCGCCACGAGCCGGTCACTGATTACCAGTTCGCCAGAAGACCCGCGCACCACGATGCCTTTGGGCGCGATCAGGGTTGGCTTAGTCCGGCCGGCCTTGCCGCGCATCATTCGGTCGAGCAGTTCAGCGGCGGCGAAGCCCACTGCCTGGCCGTCGAAGCGGACGCTCGAGAGGGGCGGGGTGGTGAAGCTGCACAGCGTCTCCTCGTTTTCCGCGCCGACGACCGCGACTTCTTCCGGCACGGCGACGCCCGCCGTCTGACAGGCCTCCAGCAGGCGTACGCCAAGTTGATCCGTCGTCGCGAAGATGCCGATGGGCTTGGGCAGTTGCGCAATCCATTGGATTAGCCGCGACTGGCTCTGCTCCCAGTCCGGGACACGCTCGGGATGGTCTTCGGGGAGTTCGAGGCAGCGGTGTCCGTAGGCACGGATGACTTTCTTGAAGTTGTTGACGCGCTCGACGAAGAACTGCTCATTGCGTTGGCTGTAGGCGGCGAAGTGTCGGAAGCTTCGTTCATAGAGATGCTCGGCCACCATGCGGCCGATATCATCATTATTACAGCCCACGAAGGGCCGTCCGCCGGCGAAGTGCGTCGAGCGAAGTTCGACGGCCGGCAGGCCCGTCGCTGCGACCAGCTTGGAGGTCTCTGCGCTGAACGTGCGGGTCAGGATACCGTCGCCGTCCCAATCCTTCAGCCAGGTGGGAGGGGAGGAGTCGAGGGCGCGGAGTTCGAGGTAGGTCGACCAAGGGCCGTGGGCCGCCACGTAGCTGCGGACCCCGGCGAGTAGCTCGCGGGTGTAGGACCGCGTGGTCTCGATGAGCAGGGCGACCCGCGGGGCGCGGCGATGGGCGGGGGAGGGCATGGATTTGACCAAAAACCTTACTTTTAGTGCATCATACCTGTAATGACTTTCCGGGCAAGAAAGGATATAGTACAAGACCCCCATGAAACTCCGCCTCCTCACCGCCGGCCTGCTCGGACTTTGCGCCGTGGCTTCCGCCGCCCTCGTCGACAATCACAACCAAGCCGCGATCTCCTCGGGCGCGGACAAGCCCGAGAACGCCAACAAGCCCAAGGTGCTCGTAATCATCGGCGACGCCACCGAGCTGCTCGACACGATGTACCCAGTCTACCGCCTGCAGGAAGCGGGTTTCCAGCCGGTCTTCGCCTCCATCGACAAGCGCGTCTACCAGACTGTCCTCCACGAAGTGAAGCCGGGTTGGACGATTACCAAGGAGTGGGAAGGCTACACGATCAACTGCGACATCGCCTTCAAGGACATCAAGCCCGAGGAATACGCCGGCATCTTCTTCAGTGGTGGCCGCGGCCCTGAGTATCTTCGTGAAGACGAAGCCCTCCTCGCGGCGACCCGCTGGTTCTGGGAACACAAGAAGCCGATGATGAGCGTTTGCCATGGCGTCGAGATCGTTGCCCGCGCCGGCATCGTGAAGGGGCTGCACATGGCCACCGTGCCGAAGTGCAAGTTCGACCTCGAGGTCTGTGGCGGCATCTTCGTCAATGCTCCGGTTGTGATCGACGGCAACATGGTCAGCGGCCGTACCTTCCATGACCACGGCTCGTTCGTCGGTCCGTGGATCAAGATGCTCGAAGCCCAGCGCGACCAGAAATAAACGCCATGCTTTCCCGTCGCGATTTCCTCCGTGCCGTCCCGGCCGCCGCCGTCTTCGCGGCTCTGTCGGCCCGGGCCCAGTCCAAGGACGAATTCAAGATTCGCTATACGCTGTCTTCTGCCCTTTACGGCACGATGCCGCTCGACGTCATCCTGCCCGAGGTGGCCAAGGTGGGCGCCGAGTCGCTCGATATATGGTGCAAGGTGCACGGCGACCAGCGCGAGCAGGCCACGGCTCTCGGTGAAGAAGCTTTTGCGGCACTACTCAAGAAGCACGGCGTAAAACTCGGCTCCAGCACGCGCTACCCGCTCGGACCGTTCAAGCTCCAGGAAGAGATGGTCTGGGTGAAGAAGCACGGCGGAGACCTCGTCATCTGCGGCTGTGTCGCAGCGAAAAATCCCAAGGGCGCTGAAGCCAAAGCAGCCATCAAGAAGTTCCTGGAGGACATGAAGCCGCACGTCGACAAGGCCGCCGAACTCGGCATCACCATCGCCGTCGAGAACCACATCAACCAGATCCTCCACCATCCGGATTCCGTCAAGGCGTTCGCCGACCTGAACACCTCGCCGAACCTCGGCCTCGCCTTCGCCCCGCACCACCTGCACGAGTGGAAAGACCAGATTCCCGACCTTATCCGCTACGCCGGCAGCAAGAATCTCCCGTTCATCTATTTCCAGGAGTATTCCGAAGGCGAATTCAAGAAGGCCAGTAAGGAGATCGAGATGCAGCAGCTGCCTGGCTTTGGCGGCGGTCTTGACTATCGTCTCGTCATCAAGGCGCTCCGCGATGTCCGCTTCAAAGGCGTGGCTGAGATCTTCATGCACCCGACCCCGCGCGGCATACCAATCTTGCCGACCGTTGGCGAAATCACCGCGGCCGTGAACAAGTCCCGCGCCTATCTGGATAAGTGCATTCTCGAGACGGCATGATGGTACGCCTCGCGATGCTGCTCGCTGCTTTGCTGCTCGCGCCGCTGGCCGCGTGGGGCGCGGCCGAGGTTCCGAAGGCCAGGCCGAACATCATTGTGATCCTTTCCGACGACCTCGGTTGGGCTGACCTCTCCTGTTACGGCAGCACCTTCCACGAGTCGCCTCATCTCGATAACCTCGCCGCGCAGGGCATGCGCTTCACGCAGGCTTACTCGAGCAGCCCCTATTGTTCGCCATCGCGGGCGGCGATCATGACCGGACGTTACCCGGCACGGCTGAAGCTCACCGATTACATCCCGGGCAACGGCAAGTCGGGAAAATTCTTGCCGGCCGAGATGAAGATGGAGCTACCGCTGGAAGAAGTGACCATCGCAGAAGTGTTGAAGGGCGCCGGTTATGCCACCTGGCATGTGGGCAAGTGGCACCTCGGTGACACCGGCTTCTACCCGCAGAATCAGGGCTTCGACGTTAATATCGCCGGGCACGCGGGCGGCCTGCCGCCCAGCTACTTCTGGCCTTACGGCATGGATAAGAAGCCCGACCCGAATAATTATCATTCACGCGGAGTGCCGGGGCTCGAGGACGGCAAGCCAGGCGAACACCTCTGCGACCGCCTCACGAGCGAGGCGATGAAGCTCATCGAGCACCGCAAACCGGACCAGCCCTTCTTCCTCTATCTGCCGTTTTACGATGTGCACATTCCTGCCATGGCAAAGCCGGAGCTGGTGAAAAAATATCAAGCCAAGGCCGCCAAGATGGGGCTGCCGAACGTGAAATCGGCACCGACGTATGACGAGGGCACCGTTGCGCGAGGATCGGAGCAACCGCCCAAGCTCTTGGAGCAGCAGGTCAATATCACCTATGCCGCCATGATCGAGACGATGGACACGAATGTCGGGCGACTCATGGCCAAGCTTGGTGAACTCGGCCTCGCCGACAATACGGTGATTCTCTTTACCAGCGATAACGGCGGCCATTTCATCACCAGCAACCGCCCGTTGCGCGGCTGCAAAGGCTGGCTTTACGAAGGCGGCGTGCGCGAACCGTGGCTCGTCCGATGGCCCGGCGTCACCAAGCCAGGGAGCACCTGCGACGTGCCCATCATTAACACCGACATCTTCCCCACGCTGCTTGAGGCCGCTGGTCTTGCCGCCATGCCCGACCTGCATCGGGACGGCATCAGTATCGTCCCCTTACTCAAAGGGGATACCAAGCCCACACATGATGCCCTGTTTTGGCATTACCCGCATTACGGTAATCACGGCAACGGTCCGTGCAGTAGCGTCCGCGTCGGGGACTGGAAGCTCATCGAATGGCTGGAGGACGACAGTGTGGAACTCTTCAACCTCGCCGCCGATCTTTCCGAGAAGAACGACGCCTCGGCGCAACATCCCGAAATCGTCCGACAACTCCGCGAACGTCTCCACGCTTGGCGTAAGGAGACCGACGCCAATATGCCTAGAATTAAGTAACGAACATGAAGCACTCACGTAAGCTATTCACCGCCCTCCTGTTCGCACCGCTGGCTACGTTGCACGCCGAACCTCTCGTCATCGGCTTCGAGCGTTTCCACGTCGCCACGCCGACGGCTGAAGGCGGGCGTTTGCTTTATAACGAGCTGGGTTGCGTCAACTGCCATGGCGGCGTGACCGGCTTGCCGGCGATGCGCGGTCCCGCGCTCGCGACGGTCACCCAGCGCGTCCGTTCGGAATGGCTCCGCAAGTTCGTCGCCGATCCCGCCTCGGTCCATCCCGGGACGGTCATGCCGCAGGTACTGGCCAAGGCCGACGGACAGACCCTCGTCGCGATTGAGCATTACCTCGCCTCGTTGAAGCCGAAGACTGCCTCCAAGGGCCCGGCGAAGATCCTGCACGTGAACGGCGCCCGTGGCGGCGAGCTGTTCAACACCTTGGGTTGCGTCGCTTGCCACGCCCCCGGCAAGGATTTCGCCCCGCCCGAAGGCGCGCCCAAGGCTTCCGAGTTCACGCATCGCAGCGTGGGCTTCGGCGACCTCAAGGCGAAGTATAGCCTCGATAGCCTTGGCGCCTTCATCCTCGATCCGCTCAAAGTGCGCACCGACGGTCGCATGCCGAAGATCGTGATGGATCGGCAGGACTCCATCGACATCGCCGGTTACCTTCTCGAATTCCAGGGCAGCGACGGACGTCTGGATAACCCCGTCGTCTCGATTGCCGCTGACAAGGCACTCGCCATCGCCGGCCGCAAGACCGTGATCTCCGCCCAGTGCGCTGCCTGCCACGAATTACCTAAGGACGCCGCGGCTAAGCCGGTTCCCTTGAAGAAGACCGAAGGCGGCTGCTTGGACGCCGATCACGCCAAGGGCCCACGCTATGCGCTTTCCGAGGCGCAACGTGCCTCGCTGAAGCTCTTCCTCGCCAAGAAGGACGAAGCGGCTGCACCCAAGCTTGCCGCTGATCTCACGTTGCAGGCACTCAACTGCGTCGCGTGCCATGAGCGTGATGGCAAGGGCGGCCCAGACGTTGCCCGTAAGCCTTACTTCCAGGGCGACCACAATCTCGGCGACACCGGTCGCTATCCGCCGCCCCTGACCGGCGTCGGCGGTAAGCTCCGTCCCGAATGGCTCGCCAAGGTGCTTTCTGGCGAGAACCGCGTGCGTCCCTATCTGAAGACCAAGATGCCGCAGTATGGCGCGGCCACTGCTGAGCTCGGTAAGCTGCTCGGCGTCGCCGATGCGCGTGTCGCGCTCAAGTTCGAAGGCGGCGACGACACCGCCGGCCGAAAACTCATGGGCACGCAAGGTGGGGCGGGTTGCATCACCTGCCATAGTTGGGGCGATCGTCCTTCGCTCGGCATCCATGGGCCTGACCTCAGCAACGTCGCTGCCCGCCTGCAGGAAGGTTGGCTTCGTGAGTATCTCATCAATCCGGCGGCTTATCGTCCGGGCACGCTGATGCCGTCGTTCTGGCCGGCTGGGAAGTCCTTCAATCCGGCCATCCTTGGCGGCGATACTGATAAGCAGATCGCCTCGATCTTCAAGTTCGTCGAAAGCGCCAACGGCGAGCCCGAAGGTTTCCCGCAGAATCGTAACGGTGAATTCGAAATCGTGCCCAAGGATCGGCCCGTCGTACAGCGCGCGTTCCTCGACGGCGTGGGCGTCCGCGCCATCCTCGTCGGCTTCCCGACCGGCGTGCACCTCGCCTATGATGGCGACAAGGGCGGCCCCGGCCTCGCCTGGAAGGGACGTTTCTTTGACGCCTATCTCACCTGGTATTCGCGCTTCCCGACTTTTGAGAAGCCCATCGGCGAGCAGGTCGTCGCCTGGCCTAAGCCCATCGGTCGATTCCTCGGCTACCGCCTCGACGCGAAAGGCAACCCCACGTTCCTCAACGAGCAGGGCGGCGTGAAGGTTGAGGAGACCTACGAGGGTATCGAGAACGGACTTCGTCGCACCGTCACCTGGGTGCCCACGCCCGACTTCAAGCCGACAATCACGCATCCCGCCGGTATGATTGTCGACATGAAGGAATCCTCCACCGAAGGCCATCGCGTCTTCACCTATCTCTGGAAATGAAAGCCACAATTGTAGCCCTCCTTGCCGCCGCCTCGCTTTCCGCGGCGTCCTATGACATCGCCGATATCCTGACCGCGAGCACCGTCCTCGATACGCGCGCCAAGGATTGGAAGCCGGGTGACGGCCTCGCGCTCGAGGTCAGCGGCATGGATTGGACCGCCGACGGCAAACTCGCGCTCTCGATCCGCAAGGGCGAGGTCTGGGTGCTCGACGGCGTTCTCGATCCCAAGCCGAACAAGGTCAGCTACAAGCTCTTCGCTTCCGGCCTGCATGAGCCGCTCGGCCTGCTGCGCGACGGCAAGGACCTGCTCGTCACCCAGCGCACCGAGACCACGCGTCTGCGTGATACCAACGGCGACGGCGTCGCAGACGAATACCTCACCGCTGGAGCGGGCTGGAATGTCTCCGGTGCCTATCATGGTTATGCTTACGGCCCCAAGCGCGACGGGCTGGGACAGCTTTGGGTCACGCTCAACGTCGACATGGGCGACCATGCCGACAACAAGGCGCCGTGGCGTGGTTGGGGTGGCATCCTCGGCCATGACGGCAAGTTCATCCCCATGGTGGCCGGCATGCGTTCGCCGTGTGGCCTCGGCACGAACCTCGCCGGCGACATGTTCTGCGTCGACCAGCAGGGAACTTGGATTCCGACCACGCCGATCTACCATCTGCGCAAAGGCGCGTTCTTCCTTAATCCCGAAGGCATCGCCTCCGAGAAGCTACCCGAGTCGCCGCTCAAGCTTTCCGCCAAGATCCCTGAGAAGCTTCCCTATCCCGAAGCCCTCAAGGCCTTGCCTGAGATGCGTCCGCCCGCGGTCTGGATGCCTTATAACAAAGTCGGCCGCAGCGGCACCGACCTCGCCACGTGCGATACCGGCGGCAAGTTTGGTCCGTTCGAGGGGCAGATGTTCGTCGCTGAGTTTACTGACGCCAAGATCAGCCGCGTCTTCATGGAGAAGGTCGACGGCGAGTATCAGGGCGCCTGCTTCCCGTTCGTCGGCGGCTTCGCCTCTGGCATCGTGCGTCTCAGCTTCGCCCCGGACGGCTCGCTCATGGTCGGCATGACCAGCCGCGGTTGGTCTTCGCTCGGCACCAAGGCCTACGGCCTGCAGCGCCTCCGCTATAACGGCACCGTGCCGTTCGCCATCAAGGAGATGAAGGCCAAGCCCGATGGCTTCGAACTCACCTTTACCAAGCCCGTGGACGTAGCCCGCGCCGGTGATCTCGCCTCTTACCGCATGACCAACTACACGCTCTTTTATTCGGGCGCTTACGGCAGCGACGAGATCCAGGCGGCCGCCAACGGCATCGTCTCGGCCAAGGTCGCCTCGGATGGCCTCAGCGTGCGCCTTAAGATCGACGGCCTCCGCGAACTCTACATCCATGAGCTGCATGCCGACGGCATTCGCTCGGCGGGCGGCGAGACGTTGGACCACGCGGATGCGTATTACACGCTGAACCGCGTTCCGAAGAACTGACTCGCAACGGGGAGGTAATCCTTTCCTCTTGGGGGCTTGGACAACTCGCCGACCATCCGCGCCGAAATCGGCCCCACGCTCAAGCTGGCGATCCCCATCATGCTGGGGATGTTGGGCTACGGCCTGATGTTCGTCGTGGATGTCGCCATGGCCGGCCACCTCGGCGAGACCGCGTTGGCCGCGTCGGCCTTGGCTTCGAATCTCAATTATATCCCGTATGTCTTCGGCATCGGGGTCGTCGGGGCCATCGCCGTGTATCAGTCGCAGGACAACGGCGCCGGCGTCGAGGAGTCGTCGCCCGCGATCCTGCGGCACGGCATGGTGCTGGCCGTCGCCATCAGCGTCGTCGCCGCGGTCCTTTCACACCTCGCCGCTGGTTTTATCCCGCTGCTCGGTTCGTCTCCGGCCGTCACCGCCGAGGCCAAGGAGTTCTTCATCCTCATGTCGTGGGCCATGGTGCCCGGGCTGGCCTTCCACGCCTTGCGTGGGCATCGCGATTCGCAGCACCAGCCGTGGATTTCGCTCGCGTGGCTGAGCCTCGGTATCCTCGCCAATATCTTCTTCAATTGGCTGTGGATGTTCGGCAACTGGGGCTTCCCTGCGATGGGACTCGCCGGCGCTGGCTGGGCCACAATCGTCGCCCGCCTGGTCATGCTCATCGGCCTTTGGTTCACGCCAGGACGCGGCGAGGTGCGCTGGGCCGACGGTCTGCAGATGGCCGTGTTCCGTCGCCTCATGAAGACTGGCTGGCCCGCGGGGCTGCATAGCCTCAGTGAAGTCGGCATCTTCGCGATTGTCCCCGTCATGGCTGGCTGGATCAACGCCACCGCGCAGGCCGCGCACCAAGTCGCCATCAGCACCGCATCGGCCGCGTTCATGTTGCCGCTCGGCCTCGGTATCGCCGCTGGCATCCGTGTCGGCGAAGCCTATGGCGCCAAGGATCCGCGCAAGGTGCAGGCCATCGGCCTGGGCGCCTTGATTATGGGCGGACTCATCATGGCCGCTTATGGCCTAGGGATGATCCTGCTGCGCCCATTGCTCATGGCGACGTATGGCGTCGCTGGGACCGAGACCGCCGCGCTCGCGTCGACCTTGCTCATCTTCGCCGCCGTGTGGGCGCCCTTCGACGGCGTGCAGGTTGTGGCGGCCTATCTCCTCCGGTCGGTCAATCGGGCCGCCTGGGCTTCGTGGAGCGTCTTCATCGTCTACTGGTTGTTCTGTCTCCCGTTGGCGCTCGCCTTGGCTTTCCCGGCAGGGTTCCGACTCTTCGGGATTCCTGCGGGTTGGTTTGGTCTCGGGGCCGTCGGCATTTGGATCTCGCTGGCGGCTGGACTCGTCGTCGTGTCGCTGGCCATGGCGTGGAAGTTCCGTCAGGCCGCACAGGCCGGCGTGGACGCCTGAGGCCGTCACCTCGCTGGCACGGGCGGGTCAGCGAATCTTAACATCGCCGGACTTTGCTTCCTGGGGTTGGGGCTTACCCTGAAGGCGCACCCCAATGCACCTCACTCAGAACATCACCCTTCGCCGGGAGATGGATGAAGATCCGGAATATGGTTTCCGCGAGGAAACCGAAGCCGACGTCATGCTGATGTCGCTTGAGAAGCTCCACTTGCTCGCAGCCGAACTACGTGGCTGCGGAGCCAGCCCTCAGGCAATTGAGCATGTCTGCGACTACGTCGTACGCGACCCCGTGTACGCCGATTCCACCCGATCGCTCTTCCGTTCGACCCTGGAGATTCTTCGCAACCGGGCCGGCTAGGTGCCGACCCGAAGGACGACGCTAGACCCGGGTCGCTCCCGGGGGAGGGGAGTGTCGTCGCTTGGTCCGTAAAACAAAGAAGCCGACCTGATGGCCGGCTTCTCGGGAGGCTGGCGAGCAGCTTACTTGATCGAGCAAGCGGAGGAGGTCGTCGGAACGATCTCAACCTTGCGGTGCTCGGCGTCCCACTTGACGAGGCCGTCGGCCTTGGCGAAGAGGGTGTGGTCGCGGCCCATACCGACGTTGCGACCAGCATTCATGCGGGTGCCGCGTTGGCGGATGATGATCGAACCTGCGGTGGCGAATTCGCCGCCGTAAAGCTTCACGCCGAGGCGCTTGGAGGTGGAATCGCGGCCGTTGGAGGAAGTGCCGCCGCCTTTCTTTGTTGCCATGGTGGTAGGACGTTAAGGGTTAAGCAGAGATGGACTCGACCTTGATCACCGACAGCTCCTGGCGGTGGCCACGACGGCGGTAGTAGCCCTTACGGCGGCGGTGCTTGAAGATGTCGATCTTGTCGCCGCGCTTGTTCTCAAGGATCTTGGCGGTGACCTTCGCGCCGGGGACGGTCGGGGTGCCGATTTTAGCGGCAGCGCCTTCGCCTACGAGGAGGACCTGGTCAAAGGTGAGGATGTCCCCTTCGTTCTTACCAGGGTACTGGTTAACGATGAGGATGTCGCCTTGAGTGACGGTGAATTGGCGACCGGAGGTGATAAATGTGGCCTTCATGGCTGTCGGAAGGTCGGAGCAAACGGAGTGAGGGGGCGTTGGCAAGGGGAATTGTCGGGTGATTGGGGGTGGGGGTAGGGATATAGAAAGGGGTGGGGGGAGGGGTGGGGGTAGGGGTGGAGAGTTTTGGGCCATAAAATAGGACAAAAGTGGCCGACCTAGGCTGGTTCGGCCTTCCCTGTCGGGGGGAGCTGCTTAATTCTCGGTCTATGAACCCTTTCCACCAAGGCGGACAATCTGAGGGGCCGATCGATGCCGACGACGCCTTGTCCAAGGAGCTGACCCGCAACCTATCCAGGGGGCCCAGCGTACACGCCACGGCCTTCGTCCACTCCAAGGCGGTAGTCATCGGCAACGTCACTGTCGGCCCCAAGGCTAGCGTCTGGCCATGTGCCGTGCTGCGAGGAGATGTCGCCCCGATTGAGGTGGGCGAAGGGAGTAATGTTCAGGACGGCGCGGTGGTGCATGTCGCCGATGGACTGCCAGCCAAGATTGGCGCCCGCGTCACGGTGGGGCACCTAGCGATGATCCACGCCTGCACCATTGGTGACGAGTGCCTGATCGGCATGCACGCCACCGTCCTCGATGGTGCTGTCATCGGTGCGCGTTCGATCGTCGGTGCTAACTCGCTCGTCACCAAGGGCACGCAGGTACCGTCTGGTTCACTCGTTATGGGTTCGCCGGCCAAGGTCGTGCGACCGCTGACGGCTGCCGAGCAGGCGTCGTTGCCTGGTTGGGCAGAGAAGTACGTGAAGGTCGCCGCCCATCATCGTCGTTTCGATTGAGCGTCGAGCCCGCCAGTCAGGTTGTGCTCGGTTCCGTGGAGTGGCGGGCCCGCCGTGCAGCGCATGAGGCTCGGGCCGACCGGCTCGTCGAGGCGCGTCGCGAGCGCGCCCAGAAGGGCGAGCGAGACCCTGTCGAAGATTTCCTCTTCACCTATTATCCGTTCCGCTTCTCGGCCGTCCGGCGTTGGACGCCCGGCGCTGGTGTCGCGCTGGTCGACGCCAACGAACTTGTCGACGACCGCCGCTTCCTGAGGGGCTCCGACGGACTCATCCGGGTGGCCTTACCGGACGAGGCGCAGGCCGGCCGCCTCGCCTTCAGTCTGAAACTCTGTCGGGCGGTCGCAATGCGCGCGGCCTTCCATGGCTGTTTCGGCCTGCATGAATGGGCGATGGTCTATGGCCAGGCTGAGCAGCGCCGCCATGGTGCGTGGCCGTTACGACTAGGTGCAGAGGGCACCGACGCAGTGGTGCGTTCGATGCCTGTGCGGTGCACGCATTACGATGCCTTCCGTTTCTTCACGCCGGGTGCACGGCCGTTGAACAAGCTAGCGCCCACCCTCGACGCGCGGGTCGAGAATGAACAACCCGGGTGCGTGCATGTCACCATGGACCTCTTCAAGTGGGCGATGAAGGCGCAGCCGTGGGTCTCTTCTGAACTGGCCGCGGACGCCTTTGAACTCGCGCACGTCGCGCGGACGGTCGACATGCGGGCCAGCCCTTATGATTTTTCGGCCATCGGCCTGAAGCCTATTACGATTGAGACCCCTGAAGGCCGCAGTGAATACGAGGCCGAGCAACGGCGACTGTCGGCCTTGGCCGAACCCATCCGTGAGCGACTCATCGCGGAGCTCGAGCGCGCGCTCTCCTGAGGCGTGTGCACGAAAAAGGCGGACCGGGTGGTCCGCCTTTTGGTTTCCGTTGCCGGACTACTCAGGGTAGGCGTTCGACGACGAGGTCCTTGTAGTCGACCTTGCAGGTAGGGTCGTGGGCCTGGATGGCAAAGGTGCCATTGCCGAGCTTGCGGCCAGGCATACCTTTAGGAGGGGTCCAGTCTTCTGGCTGGGTGAAGTCGACAGTCTGCTTGCCGTCGATCCAGATCTGGATGCGCTTTCCGTCGACGCGGATGTGGTATTCGAACCAGACGTTGTCGGGGGCGGCCGGCGTGTTGAGGACGTCGCGAACGGCGTAGAGACCGCCCGTGCGCTTGATGTCCTTGTGGCTGCCGTTGACCTGGCATTCGTAGCCGGTGGACGGCCAGCCCTTGTCTTCGTAAGCCGTGTGGAAGTAGATGCCCGAGTTGGCGCCCGGGTAGGTCTTCACCTTCGCTTTGAAGTCGAAGTTCGTGAAGTTGGCTTTGCCGTCGGTGCCGACGAAGAAGATGTGGCCTTGGCCACCACGGATTTGGAGGACACCGTCTTCGACCTTGTAGGTGCCTTCGGGGGAGTTCTTGGAGGCCTTCCAGCCGGCAAGGGACTTGCCATCGAACATCTGGATCGTTTCGCCGGCGAACACGGCGTACGAGCTCAGGAAGAGCGCGGCCGTGGCCAGCAGGGTGGTGCGGAGGGGTGAGGTGCTCATAGGGAAGCGCCTTACCATACCCATTTCCGGCCCGAGGCAAAGGTTAAGTGAAGACCTTGATACCGGCCTCACGCATCTCGAGCAGGCGCTTCTTCAACGTCGAACGGTTGATGCCGAGGATCATTGCGGAACGCAGTTGGTTGCCACGGGTCTCTTCCATTGCGCGGCGAATCATCTCCATCTCGATGACCGTGAGGATAGATTTACCGTCATTCACGCGGCACTGCTTGTAGATTGTGTCGTAGGCCGGAATGAGGCCGGCTACGGGAGCGGCGACTTCAGGCGAGGTGGCCGCGGGAGCGGCCGACAAGGTGCCGAGCGGCGCGGCGACTTTGCGAGGATTCAGGACGTCCTGGGGGAGGTCCTTCGGCAGAATGGTCTCTCCCTTGGCGAGCACGTTGGCGCGCTGCACGACGTTCTCGAGTTCGCGCACGTTACCTGGCCAGTCGTAGGCCAGTAGGGCGTCGAGGGCTTCGTTGGAAAGACGCTTCGGCTTAATCTTCTTTGCGGCGGCCTGGCGCTGCAGCATGTAGTCCACGAGGAGCGGCACATCACCCTTACGGTAGCGTAGGGCGGGCAGGCGGATGCGGAAGACGTTGAGGCGGTAGTAGAGGTCTTCGCGAAACTGCCGGGTGGCCACCATCGCCTCAAGGTCCTTGTTCGTTGCGGCGACAAGGCGAACGCTGATCTTGACTGTGACCGTGCCGCCGACGCGCTGAATTTCGCCTTCCTGGATGGCGCGGAGCACCTTGGTCTGCGTGGGCAAAGACATGTCGCCGATTTCGTCGAGGAAGATTGTGCCACCGTCGCAGAGCTCGAACTTGCCGAGCTTCTGATTCGTCGCACCGGTGAAGGCGCCCTTTTCGTGACCAAAGAGCTCAGATTCAATGAGGTTTTCGGGAATCGCCGCGCAGTTGACTGCGAGGAAGGTGCCTTTGGCGCGCAGTGAATGCTGGTGGATGCAGCGCGCGACGAGCTCCTTGCCCGTACCACTTTCGCCGGTGATGAGCACGGTGGCGTCGGAAGCGGCGACCTGGCCGATGGACTTCAGAACTTCCTGCATCGGCTCGGAGCTACCGACGATGCCTTCCTTGTAGTCGGCTGGGTTGACCAGTGTGCGCGTGGACTTGGTCGCAGCCGCGAGGTCGCGACGAGCGGAGAGAGCCTTATCGACGAGCGCGATGAGCTTCGCCTGGTCGAAGGGCTTCATCACGTAGTCGTAGGCACCGAATTTCATCGCCTCGATCGCGGTCTGTGTGGTGCCGAACGCGGTCATGAGAATCACCATTGCCTGCGGCTGCGCGCCGCGGAGCATCTGCAAGGTCTCGATGCCGGTCATGCCGCCCATGCGGTTATCGAGCAGGATAACGTCGGGCTGTTCGCGCTTGGCGGCGACGACGCCAGTTTCGCCGCTATCAGCTTCGATGACCGTGTGCCCTAGTCCGGCGAGAGCCCGGCGCAGCGAGTAGCGCAGGTCCTTATCATCATCGATGACCAGGACTTTGGCGTTCGCAGCGGAAGGTGTGGCACTCATGTTGAGTAAAAGTAGGCAGAATTCGTGCCATTGGTGGCATGCTACTCAAAATGCCCTAATACCGTCTTTCGGCAACCTGATGATGCTTAATTTTAAGCAATTCCTCTAAAGCAGACCCCTTGCCAACGGAATTTTGGGCGTAATGGTCGTTTTCATGTCTCGCTGGCTCAAACGCACCGTCGCGGTTCTAATCACGCTGTTGGGGGTTTTCTGTATCGGTTCAAACCTTTGGGTTTGGTCGGCGGGTTGGGGTCGGCTCGCGAGATCGCCGGTCGAAGTCCCCGTTGGTTCGGTGATGGTCTTGCTCGGGACGAACGAGTTCGATGAATCGACCGGCCAAAGTTCCGGCACCTTTAGGCCTCGCATCGATGCAGCCGTTGAGCTGGCGCGATCGGGGCGAGTGAAACTCGTCGTGACCTCTGGTACCGACATTCATGCGCGTTCGATGGCGACACAGCTACGGGCGCAGGGAGTGACGTGCCCCATCGTCGAGGACCCATTCGGTTGGCGTACGCTGGATTCGGTGCTGCGGGCGAAGGCCTACTACCCTGACGACCACGTCGTCTTCGTCTCACAGGGTTGGCATTGCGTGCGTGCGCTCTGGTTGGCGGACCACGAGAAGTTGGGCGCGACGGCTTATCCCGCCGCCTTCGGCGATGGCTGGCGGGCGTACCGGAGCTGGGTCCGCGACTGCTTCGCGAAACCGAAGGCCGTCCTCGATCGTCTCTTCGGCAATCGACTCACGTCGTCGATGCCGGCGAACCAAGGTAACCTGCCGCATCGCTGATCAGGTCCGCTCGTGGCGGCCGTCGGGTCGTCGAGTGAGTACGCCGCGGATTTCCATCATCGTCAGGCTTACCGCTGCTTCCGCGACGGCGCAGTCCGCCAGCGTTGCCAGGCTTTCGGCGTCGTGTGCTGTGCCGCCGGCGAAGTGCGGCAGCCAACGTGCGAACTCAGGCGGATCCGCGATCAGCGCGAGCGCGGGGCTGCCGCGGCCTTCGCCGAGTTCCGTCAGGATGTCGTCGACGGAAGAGACGAGCGTCGCGCCGTCGCGGATCAGCGCATGGCAACCGCGGCTGGACGGGCTGTCGGCGCGACCAGGTACGGCACAGAGCGTCTTACCGAGGTCGCCGGCAAATCGCGCGGTGATCATGCTGCCGCCATCGACGTCGGTCTCTACCACCACCATCACGCGTACCAACCCGGCGACGATCCGGTTGCGTTGCGGGAAGGTCTGGCGGTCAGCGGGTCGACCGAGCGGGAACTCCGAAAGGACGCAGCCGTCGGACTTCATGCGTGCGCGCAGGCGGACCGCTTCGGGCGGGAAGGTGAGGTCAAGCCCGTGGCCGACCACGGCCGCCGTGCGGCCCTCAGCGTCAAGCGCCCCTTCATGCGCCGCGGTGTCGATACCGCGGGCCAGGCCGCTGACGATCCACCAGCCTTCCTTCGCGAGATCGCGTGCGAAGCTGCGTGCGAGCGAAGCCCCGTAAGTTGTACAATGGCGCGAGCCGATGATGCCGACGCATCGATCCGACGGGAAGTGTGTGCCCTCCGCGTAGAGTACCAGCGGCGGATCCCAGAGCTTGGCCAGCGGCGAGGGCCAAGCGACGTCGTCTTCACTAAGCAGGCGAAATCCCAGCTCACGTACTCGGCCCATCTCTGTCGCCCAATCAAATTGACGGGCAGCGATTGCCGAAGCGACGGGTCGACTAACACCTTCGACCTTGGCGAGCTGTTCGGCTGGGGCGCCGAGCGCGACGGATAAATCGCCGCCAAACGCATCGCGCAGTCGTCTCACCGTGACCGGGCCGACACCTTTGAGTCCGTTGAGCAGGACGCGTTGCGCGAGCGGATCGGTCGGGATTGGGAGCATCCCTTCAGCCAGCCGGTCTGCTTCAGCCGCGCAACACCGGGGACAGCCCAGCGAGTAGGTCGGTGGTTCTCACCGCTTCTTCCCCTTGGGTTTCCCTCAGCCAATCAGCCGCACGCGCATGCCAGGTCGTCGCGAGTACCACGGCGTCGAACGGCGTGAGTCCGAGTTCATGGCGCCGGGAGAGTACCGAGGATACGATGCCGGCGAGCAGGTCGCCGGAGCCGCCGCGGGCGAGCACTGGGCCGCCGAAAGGAATATGGATCACCCGGAGGCCGTCGGTGACGCAGGTCAGCGGGCCTTTGAGCACGACGATCGTCTTCGTCTTACGTGCGTAGGCACGAGCCGCCGGGACGGAAGCATTGCGGCCGCTGAGCCGCTTGAATTCGCCAGCGTGCGGGAGAAGAACGCGGACTTTGGTTCGCTTGGAGGCGGTGATCACCGCCGGGCGGAGCGCGTCGGCGTCTAGGACGATGGCGGCGGAGCATTGGGCGGCTACGGCACCAATCAGCTTAGCGGATTTTTCGCCCATACCGGAGCCGATGAGCAGCGTGTCCTTGTCGGCAAGTAAGCCACGGACTTCCTGAAGGTTGGCCGAAGCGACGCGTCCGTCGTGTTCAGTGCTGAGCCCCCGCCACATCGCTTCAGGATACGCAACGGCCGCTTTTGTGCGGATGGATTCTGGCAGGCAGGTCGTCACGAGGGCTGCGCCGGCGCGTAAGGACGCCGCGGTGTTCATCAGCACGGCGCCGGGCATGCGGTCCGAGCCTCCGACGATGAGCAATCTTCCTTGGTGACGTTTGTCGCTGCGGGCACGGCGAGGTCGGCGAAGCGGTGCGAGGCTCGCCGCGGTGACGCAGGCTTCTTCGGTCTCACCGAGCGGCAGGCCGATATCAAGGACGCGGAGGCGTCCGACGAAGTGGGCGGATTTAGGTTCGAGCAATGGACGTTTCAGGCACCCGATCGAGACCGTGAGGTCGGCACGGAATGCCGGACTGGTGGCGTCGTCGCCGAGTCCGCTTGGAAGATCGACCGAGATACGCAATCCGCGGAGGGCCTCGGAGGCGCGGAGGAACGCTCGGAGTTCGGTCGAGAGCGGAGCATGGAAGCCTTGGCCAAGGATGCCGTCAAAAATCAGGCAGAACTCATGGGCCGCGAGGAGGCGCAGGTTTGCGGCGGCGACCACGCCGATGCGGACGCCGGGCTTACGTGCGGACCAGGCGCGCTGGGCTTGGGCGCGGGCCGGGCCGCCTTCGGCGAAGACCGCGACGATTTCCGTGCCGCGCCGGGCGCAGTGCAGTGCGGCGAGGAAGGCGTCGGCGCCGTTATTGCCCTTACCCGCGAGGACCAGGATGCGTTTCGGTTTACGGCCGAGTAGTGCTAGGGCTTCGTCGGCGACCCCGCGTGCGGCGAGGTTCATCAGCTTCCAGGAAAGCGCGGTGTCTCCAGCGATGAACGCCGCCTCGGCGGCCGCTGCTTCTGCGCAGGAGAGGACCGGTAGGCGGGCAGACATACTCATGACCTAGCGGACCAGCACCACGAAGGCCTGGGCCAGTGTATCGGTATGCGTAAGCGAGATCAGCAGGTGGGAGGCACCGCGAGCGGCGAGGAGGGCGCGGGCCTTATCGTCGAGCTCGACGACTGGTTCGCCGGCGGGGCCGTTAAGCACTCCGACGCTGGTCAACGCGAGTTCTGCGCCGATGCCGGTGCTGAAGGCCTTGCTGGCCGCTTCTTTCGCCGCGAAGCGCGCCGCGAGGGACGGGTAGGGGTCGGGCTTCGCGAGGCAGAGTTTCAGTTCGGCGGGCGTGAAGATCTTGTCCAGGAAAGCCGCGCCGTGTCTGAGGTGCGCGGAGCGGATGCGTTGCACCTCTGTGAGGTCCACGCCGACGCCGAGCACATTGCCGCCTTCGAGGTTCATGCCTTCTTGGTCAGGTGGGCCTTCATCTCCGCGACGGAGCCACGGATTCCCGTAAAGAGGGCGCGGGCCACGATCGAGTGGCCGATATTCAGTTCATGCAGGTGAGGCAGCGTCAGGATCGATTGGATATTGTCGTAGTTGATGCCATGGCCGGCGTTCACGATGAGTCCGAGACGATGGGCCTGCTCGCAGGCGAGGTGGAGACGGGCGAGTTCGGATTCCGCGGCCGGCGATTTCCAGGCGTTGGCGAAAGCCCCCGTGTGGAGTTCGACGACTGGTGCGCCGATGGCGACGGCGGCTTCAATCTGCGGGGCGTCCGGGCCGATGAAAAGCGAGACCTCGATACCAGCCGACTTCAGGGCCTGTGTCGTTTCCTTTACGCGAGTGAGTTGGCCGGCGACGTCGAGCCCCCCTTCGGTCGTCACCTCTTCGCGGGATTCGGGGACAAGGCAGACCGCGGCAGGGCGGAGCTTCAGGGCGAAGGCAGTCATCGCGGGCGTGCAAGCCATCTCGAGGTTGAGACGGATGCCCGAGATCGCGGCAATCGCGTGGACGTCGGCGTCCTGGATGTGACGTCGGTCTTCGCGCAGGTGGAGTGTGATACCGTCGGCTCCGCCGGCGAGCGCTTCGCGCGTGAAGGCCACGACGTCGGGCTCGGCGTGCGGCGACTGGTGCGCGCCGCGGTAGCGTGCTTGGCGGAGCGTCGCAGCGTGGTCGATGTTGACGCCGAGGAGAATGGGACGGGAGGACATCGGGCTTCTAGCTGAATCAATACCCTTCGGCGGGCTGGGGTCAAAGGGAACCGCAAGGCCCTTGCGTCTTAAACTGCGGACTTCTTGACGAGGCCGCGTTCGAGCGTGAGGCGGAGAGAGGGGGCGGTTGGCGACTTCTTCTGCTTCGCGAGGGATTCGGGGTCGCCCGCGTGCACGAGTTCGCCGCCAGCGTTGCCGCCTTCGGGCCCGATCTCGAGGACCCAGTCCCCTTCAGCGATCACGTCCGGGTGATGTTCAATCACGACAACCGTGTGGCCTTGGTCGACGAGCGCATGGAGCAGCTCGATGAGACGGCGGCAGTCAGACTGGTGCAGGCCGATAGTCGGTTCTTCTAGGATGTAGAGGTTCGGACGGATCTCACCCCGCGAGCGTTCGCGGAACGTGGGGAGGCCTTGGGCGAGTTCGCTGACGAGCTTGAGGCGTTGGGCTTCGCCGCCGGAGAGGGTGGGGCTGCTCTGGCCGAGCGTGAGGTAGCCCAGCCCGGTCTTGACCATCAGCCCGCAGAGGTCGCCCAGCTTGGCGTCAAAGGAAAGAAACGCCGCCGCTTCCTCGAATGTCATTGCGAGGAGGTCCGCGGCGGACTTGCCGTTCCAACGAATGGCCTTGGCGGCGGAACCGTAGCGCGTGCCGGCGCATTCTTCGCACGGCACATAGGTGTCGGGTAGGAAGCTCATCTCGAGCTTGATGCGCCCAGCGCCCGAGCAGGCTTCGCAACGACCGCCGGAAGTATTGAACGAGAAGAAGCCGGCGCCATGGCCGCGGATCGCGGCTTCGGGGAGCGAAGCGAGGCGCTCGCGGATGAGATCCCATGCCCCGATGTAGGTCGCTGGTGTGGAGCGCGGCGTCTTACCGATCGGTTCCTGGTCGACGACGACCAGCTGGCGGAAACCCTTGAGCCCGGAGAGTGTGGTGAAGGCTGGCTTACCTTGATGGAAGACGACCGCCATCGCTTCCTTGCCCGTGAGGCCGTCTTTCTTCTTAGCGATGGCCGCGCGGATCGCCGGCGCGAGTAGGTCGGTGACGAGCGTCGATTTACCGGCGCCGGAGACACCACAGACAACAGTGAGTCGTCCAACGGGAATCTGGACGTCGAAGCCCTTGAGATTGCGGAGCGCCGCGTTCTTCAGGCGGACCCATTCGGCGGGCGCACCCTTGCCGGCAATCGGGCGGCGGGCGCCGCGGAGCGGATGAGGGATGGCTTCCTTGAGGAATCGGCCGGTGACGGAGTCAGCGCGTTTCTCGAGCGCGGCCGCCGTGCCTTGCGCGACAATCGTGCCGCCATGGACGCCAGCGCCCGGACCCATGTCGACCACCAGGTCGGCGGCACGCATGGTATCTTCGTCGTGCTCGACAACGAGGACCGTGTTGCCGCGGTCGCGGAGGTCCTTGAGCGAGCCAATGAGGCGGTCGTTGTCGCGCGGGTGCAGGCCGATGCTCGGTTCATCGAGCACGTAGAGCGCACCAGAAAGCGTCGAGCCCAGCTGCGCCGCGAGGCGGATACGTTGCGCTTCGCCGCCGGAGAGCGTGTCGGCGCCGCGGTCGAGCGCGAGGTAGCCGAGGCCGACGGAATCCAGGAAGCGGAGGCGGGCGCCAATCTCGGGCAGCAGCGCACCCACGATGGCTTTCTCGCGGGCCTCGAGTTTGAGTCCGGAAAGGAACGCGAGGGATTCGTCGGGCTGCAGGCGGAGTAGGCCGGGCAGCGAGAGCGAGCGGCCTTTCGGACCGGCGAGCTTCACCGAACGGCCGATGGGACCGAGGCGTTCGCCGTGGCAGGTCGGGCAGACTTCTTCGCCAACACGGTCCGCGATGGCGTTCTCGTTGATGGATTCTTCTTCGTCGGACGAGAAGGTTTTTACTTCTAGTCCGTGGCCGCGGCAATCAGGGCACCATCCGCGCGGGGAGTTCCAGGAGAGGTGCTTCGGGTCGACCTCGGGGAACGATTCACCCGTGGCGGGGTCGCTGCGCGACGTCGAGAGGTAGGCGAGCTGGTGGCCGTCGGCGCCCAGGAGGACGCACGCGTTCTTGCCGGAGGCGAGCGCCTGGCGGACGAGCGTGCGTAGGGCTTTTTCGCCGGACTCCTCGGTCTCGTCCGGAAGGAGAATTAATCCGTCGGCGCGGATCTCGCCGAAGACCGCGTCGACGTCATGTTCGGAATAACGGTCGAGGCCTTCGAAGCCCTCGACTTTGAGCATCTTGCCGTCGCAACGAAGGAGGCGGAGGCCCTTGGTCTCGGCCCATTCGGCCAGCGGACGGTGATGGCCCTTGCGGGAGCGGACGAGCGGGGCCGCGACGAGGAGCGAACCTTTCTTCAGCGTCTTCGCTTTCTTGGCGACGAGGCGGACGACTGCGTCTTCGGTCATCTCTTCCAGCGGTTCGCCGGTGGTCGGGCTGTGCAGTACGCCGGCGCGCGCGAAGAGCACGCGGAGGTACTGGGCGACCTCGGTGACCGTCGCCACGGTGGACTTCGCGGAACCGCGGGTCACGCGCTGTTCGATGGCGACCGTGGGCGGTAGGCCCGTGAGCGAATCGATGTCGGGCTTCGGCAGCTGTTCGACGAACTGGCGCGCGTAGGCTGAGACGCATTCCAGGAAGCGGCGCTGGCCTTCGGCGAAGAGGATGTCGAACGCCAAGGAAGATTTTCCCGAGCCTGATACGCCGGTCATCACCGTGAGCGAGCCGTGGGGGATCTCGAGGCCGACGTCCTTCAGGTTATGTTCGCGGGCGCCGCGCAGTGAGATGGAGGTCGGACGCGGCTTGCTTGCCGAGGTCGGCCCGGAGGCGAAGGCGTCGTCGCCTTGCGCAAGGAAGCGGCCCGTAACCGTGGCGGCCTTGGCGACTTCGGCGGGCGTGCCTTCGGCGACGAGGTGACCGCCGGCGGGACCGGCCTCGGGACCCATTTCCAGGATCCAATCGCAGGACTTCAGAACGTCGAGGTGGTGTTCCACCACAATCAGCGAATGGCCGGCTTCCGTGAGGCGATGCAGTAGGCCGATCAGGCGCGAGACGTCTTCGCGGTGCAGGCCTGTCGTGGGTTCGTCGAGGAGCAGCAGCGCGCCTGGCTTGCGCGTATCAATCTTGGAAAGGTAGCGGACCAGCTTGAGGCGCTGGGCTTCGCCGCCCGAAAGCGTCGTGAGCGGCTGGCCCATTGAGAGGTAGCCTAGGCCGACTTCCTCTAGGCAGGCGAGCTGGGTGGAGGCCGGCGTGCGTTCGCCGAGGAACTTTCGCGCCTCGGTCACTGACATCGCGAGCAGGTCGCCGACGGACTTACCGTCATAATGGAAGCTCAGAACCTCGTCACGGAAGCGCTTGCCGTTGCACGAAGGGCAGGGGAGAGCGACGTCTGAGACAAACTGCATCTCCACCGTCTCCCAGCCTGCGCCGCCGCAGCGTTCGCAACGGCCTTCGCCGGCATTAAAGGAGAAGTGCGAGGGCGTGAGGCCGGCGGCCTTAGCTTCGGCCGAGTTGCCGAGCAGTGTGCGAATCGCGTCCCAGGCGCCGACGTAGAGCGCGGGGTTGGAGCGTGGCGTGCGCGTCGCGGGAGATTGGTCGACGAGCGCAATCTCGGCGGGCTCCTTGTCGAACTTCACCCATTTCAACTCCTTAGCTTCGTCGCCTGATTCTGGATCGCGGCGGCCGATGACCTGGTGGAGTAGCGTTGATTTGCCGGAGCCCGAGACCCCGCAGAGCCCGACCAGGCGGCCGAGTGGGATCGTGCAGGCGAAGTCGTGCAGATTGTTAACCGTCGCGCCGCTGACGCGGAGTCGCGGCGTCGTGTCGGTAATCGGGCGCGGGGTGCGCGTCTCCGAGACACGGCGACCCGAGAGCCAGTTGCCCGTGGCAGAATCCTTGATCTTCAGGATGCCCTTCGGGACGCCTTGGTAGAGAAGATGACCGCCTTCGGCGCCGGGGCG